>PMSZ01000567.1 GCA_003168235.1 Acidobacteriaceae bacterium | reverse complement strand
GATCACGCGCCAGCAGCAGCCGCTTTCGCGGGGCGTCCCAAAGGGCAAAGGCAAACATGCCTCCGAACCTGGTCAGGCATTCCTCGCCCCAGACGCGATAGGCAGCGAGAATCACTTCCGTATCAGAGTGGCTCTTGAATTCGACGCCGGTTACTTCGAGTTCCTTGCGAAGTTCACGAAAGTTGTAAATCTCTCCGTTGAAGACGATGCAATTACCGGTGACTGGATCTCGCATGGGCTGATGCCCGAGNNGTTGGCCGCAGGCGCGCCGCGAGACACGACACCAAAAATTCCGCACATTCTTCGAGATCGATCGTTTGCTTTTTGATAATAACCTGTTTCCGGTTGACAGGCAGTATGGGCGGCACTGCGTTTGAAATTGCCTTCTTATGCCTCCGATGGACGAAGAACTCTTGAAACTCGTAGTCTGTCCACGGGACAAGCAAGATCTTCGCCAGGAATTCGATAGACTCTTCTGTCCGTCCGGTCACCGCTACCGCATTGGGGATGGCGTTCCGTCCTGCTCGTTTCCGAAGCCGAGCAAACCCACATTGAGTCGGTTTGCGCGATCAGGTCAGCAGGAGACNNGACAGAGAATGCGGCAAGTCCATCGAGTCTCCCGGTTCGTACGGCGGAACGCTCGTTCCATACAAGCGGCTCTTCCCTTCCGCGGAGTTCTCCACCTCTCGGAATCCCGCTTCGCGAAGCACCTCGCTCATATAACTGAAATCGAACGCGGTCCGGTGCTGTCCATCGCAGAAAACGAAATTGGAAAACCTGCCTCCGAGCGAATCGAAGTGACGTGGGAAGGAATCAGCGAACCAATCGCTGCGCTGCTGATTGTACGCTGCAATCGCGCTTTCCAGGCTCGGAACGACGAGCCGGACGCCCCTGCCGTTTTTCAACACCCGCGCACATTCCTGAAGAAGCCGCTTTAGCTCATCCGGATAGAAGTGTTCGAACATGTGGGTTGAATAGATCGAGTCAATCGAGTTCGAAGGAAATGGAAGTCCATTTCTAACATCCAGCCAAAGCTCAATCTTGTTGAAGAGGTTGCCATCGATGTTCAGGAAGCCGGGAAGATATCTTGTGCCGCAGCCAAGATGCAGATGACAGGCGCCGTTCGTGGGACGTGCGCCGATCACATACCGGCGCAGGAAATAATTGGGAAGGGTGGCCTTGGCAATGCCCCAAAATGCGATGTCTTTATAGCGCTGGTGAAGCAACCCGTCCTCCGACAACGATGACCGCTTATTGATGAGATTTATTATAGAGCAGCGTGACGAGCCGGAATCAATCGGGTCCACTCGCGCTGATGAAAATAAAGGCGCCACGTTTGGCCTGTGCCTTCGATAAGTACCTTTCCGGAACGATGGACAGGGCCCAGCGACGCAGCGGAGACGGCAAGGGAATCGCATCTGATTCCTGGCCACAGACTTCCGATGAGACATCCTTGAAGAATGCTCGAAAGACGTCCTCGATCTGTTCACGAACATAAAAACGCGCGGAGAACCCGTCACAGGATCGATACAACGTTTCCTCAAAGCTCCGTCGCACGAACCCCGCTTTTAGAATGTAGTCGCGAATGAAGCAAATACGAGCGGGCATGCCTTCCCGGTTATAAACCATGACACGACATGCACCGGACCTGTTGAGCACACGTGCAATCTCGCGAACGATGCGAGCGGTGCGCGAGGAATGATGTATTACGCCCCATGACCAGACAAAATCAAAAACGCCAGTGGAGAATGGAAGGTTCTCCGCGTCACACTGCAAGACCTGCGCTCGGAGACCCTTCAAAGCGAGACGACGGCGGGTGGCTTCTATAGCTGTTGAAGTGAGATCGACAGCGGTCACTTCGGCTCCGGCGGCGGCCATTGTCTGAGTGTGCAGACCCATGCCACAACCAATCTCCAGTACTCGGGCCCCGCGCAATTCTGGAATGGGAATAATCCGATCAAACGATTGTTGCGATGTAGCAAAAAGCCGGCTTCCATATAGGAATTCAGCATCAATCGCCTCGTACCACTCCGGAGAGAACCGGGGAAGCTCGATTTTCCCAGCCCAGTCGTAGGCCATCGGATTCCGCGTCCACCATGCCGAATTGCCGCGCTGAACTTCAACGGCGGAGAGCTCTTCCGAGCGCTTGTAACTTTTATCGATGGCCATATACAGAATCCCCTATCAACCCCGGAGAGCAACGATAACGATGCCCCAGCCCGTCGCACCAGCGCGACGCTGGATTGCTCATGCGATCGCCTGGCTGTAGATGTTTGCCAGGCGCTGCGCCTGATCCACCAGGGTCAATCCGTTCAGGATAGTCTGGCGCGCAGCTGTCCCCATGCGCGAGGAAACATCGGCAGACTGGAGCAAGGTGGAGAGCCCCAGCGCTAATTCGTCGAGGCCATCGACCGGGATGAGCCAGCCGTTTTTTCCGTGCTCAATAATCTCGTCAATTCCTTGTCCGCGACAAGCGACTACTGGTTTGCCGCAGGCCATTGCCTCGAGGTACACACATCCAAGTCCTTCGTTGCGGCTTGGGAGCACAAATACGGAACAAGCTCGCATGGCGTCTGCCACCGCAGCCCGGCTCTGACGCCCCAGAAGCCGAACTCGCTGACCGAGTCCCAGTTTGCTCACCAAGGCTTGCAATCGCGCACGATCGGGACCTTCCCCGATGATCAGGCATCGCAGGTGCGGAAAGAGAGTTCCCATACGAGCGATCGCCCTCAAGGCGAGTTCCTGGCCTTTGCTGGCTATCAGGTTGCCGACGACAAGGATTTCTTTTCCGGGCGGGACAACAGCCACCGGTCCCGGCGAAAACAGTTCGGCATCCGTGCCATTGTAGACTACAGCGCTGCGGACCCCGGTCTGCAATCCGTCACGCAGGATTTGCTGCACCTTTTCGCTGATGCAGATGACGATCCGGGCGGCCCGATAAACGGCGGTGGATTCCTGCCGCCTCCAGTTCGCAAGAGTTCCACCGTGGAAGCACGTGTTGAAGGCGTCCAACCCGTGCACGGTGACTACGAACGGAATTCCCAAGTGTTGCGAAAGCAAAGCAGATGCGTGACCGCAGGGCAGCGCTCCATGTGCATGGATAACATCGACCGGCTTCGCGCCGTGCAGTTTCCGTACTCGTCCGATAAGACGGGCGTAGAGTATCTTCCCCGCGCTTGAAAGCCCAAAATTTCCGGGAATTTGCGGATAGCGCACCCATTCAGCCGCAACTGTTGCAATCGCCCGTCGCCGGGGACGGTAGATCGGCGATACCGCAATCACGCTGCAATCGACACCTAATTGTTTCAGTTGCTCGATGGGTTCCGCGACGAAGCAACCGCTGACCTCATTTTGATCCGATGGGAAAAATGGAGTGATGGTCAAAACATGCAACGCTGAACCCACCTGTCGACCCACCGACATCAGTGTCCCTCCATTTCGCGTTGCACCAGCTCCCCGGCCAGAGAAACCAGACCTTCAACATGCTCGCTCCAACTGAAGTCGCGAGCGCGGCGCAATCCGTTTTGTGAAAGTCTCTCCCGCAACTCCGTCGATCGATGGAGTTGCAATATTTGTTCCGCCAGCGCCTCGGGAGAGAAACGAGGAAAATAGATTGCCGCGTCTCCGCAGATCTCACGATGAACCGGCAGATCTGAGGCCACAACCGGCAACCCACTCGACATCGCCTCGATCAAAGGATGAGCAAACGATTCGGCGTAAGCCGGCGTCACATAGATGTGGCAGGCGCGATAGAGGTGATGCAGTGAGCGATAAGGAACCGCTCCTAGCTCGACGATGTCGTTATCGTTGTCATTGTCGTGGCCTCCCCGGTGCTGATCTGCCAGCGCAGCGGCGGACTCAGCTCGATAAGTCCCCGGATTCTCCACCGACTTCAACCGACAGGTGAGATAGAGCTTGACCTTGCTCCCTCCCTGGCGCTCCTGCCCCAGACGGCCGCGCACAATGGGCATCGCGCGCAGCAGCGTTTCGAAATTTCGGTAGTAGTTATAGTGGCTTACAAAAAGCAGGCGGAAAGCGTCCTTTCCTCGTTCCAGTTCGTCGTGAACGGGCGGAGGCAGAGGGGTCGTATCGCCAGTAAAAGCGTCGCCATCGAATCCATGATGCAATGTCCGCACTTTCCGGCCGCTCCACAGGGTTAACTCCTGAGCGAACGCCTCACTTGGTGCAACGGTAATCTCTGCACGGCCGATCGATCGTCGCGCCAGCCAGCCTCTGATCATTGTGTCCGCCCATATTGCGTAGTCTCCGCGAGCGCGAACGTCGCGGAAAAAGTCGCTCGATGTATAGAGTGAGTTACGCGACAGAAGGATTTGCGGTACGGGAGAGCGCCACAGTGCAAAATTCCCCGCGGAGATCAAGACCTGCGCCCCGCTGCACCGGACCAGTTTCGGCAGTGTCTTTTGCTCGTGAATAAAACGCCGGCCAGCGGCGAGAGCCGCATCGTCTTCAATGAACGAAATGTTCCCGAATTCCTCGAACTCTCTTCGCATGGCGGGATTCAACAATACTGTTGTTTCCGCATCGGTTCTTCGTGCCAGATGGGGAATTACATTACGCAGATAGGTCAGGCCTCCGCCCGCACTTGCGGCGAGGCCATTGATAAACAATCGGATCATCGATTGTGCGCAGCCGAGTTACGCATGACAGGGTCGGGCACAAGCGGACCCAGGTTAGCTGACAACGAACGGGAGGTGCGGGAGACGAGCTCGGCCGCCGGGGACTCAACTGGGTCAGGTACGAGATCCGCAAGAACAAAAGCGAAGAACCAGAAGTACACGCAGAGATAATACCCCACGGCAAAAAGCCAGTCTTCGAAGCCCGCGTGAATTAGGCCCGCCAGCACCATCATGGCCAGAGGGACGGAGTAAGAGCGGGAATCGGTAGTTCGTCTCATCCAAGCACAGGTTTTCCATAGATTCAACGCCGTCACTCCGATCAGCATTATGAAGGGCAGAACTCCCAGCAAGCCCACCCACTCCGTGATTGTCATGTAGCTGCTGCCATGTTCGCGAGCCGTTTCCGAGCTGGACACAACCTTTCCGAAATCCAATCCAGGATCTTCACCGGTCGGACTTGTTCCGTATCCCGTTCCGAAAAACGGATGCTGCTTCATGGTGGTGATCGTTTTCTCCCATGGTGTTCGCCGCGAACCCAGTACCCCCTCTTCCTTGTGTCCCTTGTAGAGCAGTGCGTCCTCGAGACCATCGAGTTGCCTGTCCAAGGTCTCTGGGAAGAACATCACTGTAGCGGCAATCACAACCAGCACCACCGATACCACCTTCACCAGCAATCTGTACTGGCGAAGGCAAAAACAGAACGCCAGCGTGACGATCGCTAGCGAAACCATTCCCGCACGAGCCATACTGAAAAGAACAAGGTAGGTAGACAACAACAGGGAGACCAGCCTGCGAAACTTCACAACTGGGCCGTCACTGGTAAACCATCCCCACAGCAGGAACGGAAATACTGCGATGCTCATGACAGCGCCCAGGGAGTTGGGATTGCCCCAGACACTCAGCCCCGCGAAGTAACAAATGGCTGTGAAATAAACCATCAGTTCGCTTCCCAGAAGTAGCGCTGCGAAAAAATCTTTCTCGCGGCGAAGCACGGCCAGTCGGGCGCCGGTGGAGCAATAGAGAAACAGGAGAAGCAGGCTGAAAGCCTTCAAGGTCGCCATTTGCACAAACGAAGAAACCGTGGCAGAGACGAACGCGGCGCACACGCAAAAAAACGCAAGCAAATGCAACGACCCGAAAGGCCGGCGAGGAGTTTTCGTCCAAATAATGAAGCCAGCGACCGCGCCGCATCCCAGCACGACCCAACGCGCAATTATCCACGAGCTTTCCAAGGGAAGATGCATACCAGCCCAGGCAAAGGCGATCAACAGCAAAACAAAGAAATACCGGTCATAGTTCCAGAGGCAGGCGATGATTACCTCCAACAGAAGGACTCCTCCCAGGAAAGTGACATCACCGAAATAGTCCAGGTAGTGAAAAACGAGAAAGAGACCAGTGCTCAAGCCCAGCACGATTCCGACCCACTTTAGCGGACCCCCGGAATTCATCGTGCCTCCATGTCGGCGGAAATCGTTGCCGCGGCCAGCCCGTCGGCGCAAGCTTCCGGTGAGTAGTTGCGAACACGCTCCAGGCTGCGCGCCCGCATTTGCCGTTGAAGTTCAGGTTGTAGCAGTATGGATTGAATCGCCATGCCGAGTTTCTCCGGATCACCCGGAGGCACAACATATCCATTCCAACCGTCATCGACCAAATCGGCTGAACACCCCGCTACGCTGGTTACGATGATCGGAAGTCCGCATGCCATCGCTTCATTCACCACCAATCCCCATGGGTCGCTATGCGTCGGAAGAACCAGTGCCTCCGCTAGCCCATAGAGACCGGCCAAATCTTCCCGCTGCGCAAACCCCGGGAAACAAATATTTCCCGGACTCACTCCCTTGGCCCGTTGCTTCAGCTCTTCCCTGGCCGCCCCATCGCCGGCAAACACCAGGCCCACATCGGACCGCAACCCCCTCTCCAGTTTGGCATAGGCGGCCAGCAGATCGAAAATACCTTTTTCAGGAACCAGCCTCCCCACAAACAGAATAAAGCGCGAGGGCAGATTCAGTCTTTCTCGAAGTCCACTGGTATGCAACCTGGCATTCCCGGACTCCGCGGCGAACCAGTCGTTGTCGACGGCATTGGGCGCGGTCACGATTTTGGCTGCCGGCGACCCGAGTAAGTGGAGATATTCAAGAGAAGCTTTTCCCGGTACGACAAATCGGTCACACTGCCTCAGAAAATACTTCTTCAGCCACTCGACCCATGCGCGTCCCGCGCGCGCATCGTGGCGGTTGCTCTCTGACCACAAAACAAACTCAACACCGTGACGGCGCGCCCAGAGCATCGCTTCCCACGAAGCGGCATACGGGTATCCACCGCAGATGAGGACCTGCGGACGGGCTTTGCTCAGAGCTGGCCATAATCCTCGGTTCAGCAGAACGCTGTTCTTGCCGGCGCGCCAACGCCAGGATGGCAAGACCTCATGCGAAAATCGGATCTCGTCCCGGTAAACGCGCCACTGCCGCAGTGTCTCATTTGTCTCGGCCAGAAAAACGACGTGCAGGTCCAGCTCCGCTCGACGAGCGAGCACGTTGAAAACCGGGATACGGTAAGGAGCGATGATCTCCGTAAGGATCACAGTCTTTCGGGTCATCACGTTGCGCCAACCACCCCAGTCGCACTCAACTGCTCCAGCGGAGATGTGAACGAACCCTGCATCGGCTCGATTCGAGAGGCGCGCTCAATACGCGGAAAGCATGGTCTAGAGTTCAGCCATGGCGCGAGGTACAAAACGTTGCTTGAAACTCTCGCCCCATCGCCATGGGAAATGCTAGGCTGCATAAGTGAAACGCATCCCTTCTCTCGACGGCCTGCGCGCAATTTCAATTTCCCTCGTCTGCGTTGGCCATCTCACCCACGCCGGGCCGATGCCAAGTTTTCTTGCTCCCTATGCTTTCACTGGAGTGCAAGTTTTCTTCGTTATCTCCGGCTACCTGATTACTACTTTACTGCTAGCTGAGCACGCTCAAACTTCCACGATCAATCTGCGCCAGTTCTATATACGCCGCGCTTATCGCATCCTGCCCGCGGCGGCTGTCTTCATGCTATTTGCTTTTGTCGCCTACTGGCACGAACTTCGCTGGTATGACATCGCCACCATGCTCCTGTATGTATCAAACTTTGACCCGGAAAGACCTTGGATGGTCTCGCACCTGTGGTCGCTTAGCGTCGAGGAGCAATTCTATTTCCTGTGGCCGACCGTGCTGAGAAAGTGGTATCGGCACAGGATTGCCATCCTTGTGGCAGTCATGGTGTTTGCCCCCATCTACAGGGCATTCTGCTATCGTTTCCATATTCTCGATGGCGGTTGGGGAACGTTCCCCGCGGTCGCCGACAATCTGGCGGCCGGATGTTTGCTTGCGATTGTGAGCTCGCGTCTGCCCAAGATTCCTGGTTGGGCAGCTTTCGTCATGCTGGTCGCTGTCGCCCTTATTCCGAGCTTTGCTACGAATACTAGAACGCGCACCCTGGCCGAGTTGTTCGTGCTCAACCCGGTCCTGTACTGTGCGATTGCGGGACTGGTGTTGCATGTCATCCAGTCGCCCTATCGCTTCCTGAATGTTGCCCCGGTTATGTGGCTGGGGAGAATCAGCTACAGCCTCTACCTGTGGCAAGAACCGTTTTTCTTCTCGCAAACCAGGCCGTCCGTTTACAAATTGCTTCTCGGCGTGGGCTTGGCTTGTCTTTCCTATTACATGATCGAACAACCCGTGCTGCGATTGCGCGGCAGGAAAACACTTCCTGCTGAAACCCCGCTCACGGAAAAGATGAGCGCTTGAAAATACAATGCAACGGGCCGACTTTAGTTCGGCGCCAACGGTCATGAAGGCTCTATCGAGTTTATGCTCGATCGATACCAAGCAACAAAATTTCGCAGGCCTTGCTCCATCGCTGTCTTCGGAGCGTATCCCAGAAGGCGTTTGGCCTTGTCAATGTTGGCCCAGGTAATCGGAACATCGCCGGGTTGCTCGGGCAAACGTTCCTGCAGCGCTTTTTTCCCGGTTGCCATTTCCAGTTGTGCAATCAATTCCGTGAGACGAACGGGATGCGAGTTCCCTAAATTGAAAATCTCGAACGGCTGCTTGGGGTCCGGCGCGTATTCGAGAGACGCAATCACCCCAGCCACGATGTCGTCTACGTAAGTGTAATCGCGACCCATCGACCCATTGCCATAGACCGGAATCGGCTTCCCGGATTCGATGAGCGCAGTGAACTTGTGGATCGCCAGATCGGGCCTTTGCCGCGGACCGTAGACGGTAAAGAATCGCAGGCAGATCGCCGCTAAACCATACAAATGCGTATAGGTATAGCACATCAACTCCGCCGCAAGCTTGGTCGCCGCATAAGGCGAGATGGGGCGAATACTGAGGTCCTCTTCGCAAAACGGAACGCTGTTGGTAACGCCGTACACCGAACTCGATGAGCCGAAGACGAACCGCTGAACTTTAAACTCACGGGCGATTTCCAGTAAGTTCACGGTCCCGCCAACGTTGACGCTCTCATACAGCGCGGGCTGTTCGATCGACGGCCTCACGCCGGCGCGGGCCGCGAGATGAATGATGACCTCAGGCGTGGCGCGTTCTGCAGCTTTTCGCAAAGCATCGCGATCGCGGATGTCCACTTCGAAAAACTGGTAGCTTCCGGCGTTACCAATCTCCTGCAGGTTACGCCGTTTGCGACTCGAGGCGTAGAAATCGTCGACGTTGTCCACAATAGACAGTTCGTTCCCGCGGCGAATCAGCGCATCCGCTAAGTGGGACCCGATAAAGCCCGCACCGCCTGTCAGCAAAATCCGCTTCGAATTCGATCCCACTCAATCACGCCCCAATTTCGCAAGAAAAGCGAAACAGAATTCTGATTCTAGCGTACAGCCACCACGAAGTAGTTGCTGGCAAACTGGTCACCGCGATAAATTTTCCCCGCCAGCAACCCGGCCAAATTATTCAACGGACAAATCGTCCATTGGAGTAATCTGACGAGCCACGGCCGAGGGCTGGCGATCAATTGCAAATACACGTTGAGCACCAGGAAAATGCTCGGGATGGTCCCCGCTTCGCCCTGCACCGTCACGCTATGAAAGTCGCGCAAGATCCATTGCAGGCCCTGCGGCATGTAACGCCAGTAATCGCCGGGCGATCCATGCTGCGGAAAGATAGAGGGAACGCTCAGCAAAAGCGTTCCGCCCGGTTTCAAAACACGTCGAATTTCGGCAAGAACGGCGATCGGTTCGGGGATGTGCTCCAGCACCTGTGTGCAGAGCACGACGTCGATCGATGCATCGGAGAACGGCATAACCCGAGCATCGCCGACCACATCCACCGAGCCGGCGGGCGCAACGTCGAGAACGTAGTGATGGATGACGCGGCCCGAAAAAAAGCAGGCGTACGGTTTCCCTTTTCCTCCGACATCCAGAAGATTCTGAGTCTGCAAAGGAAGTTTTGCGGCTTGCTCTTCGATCAACTCGGCCCGGCGTCGGCAATCAAGATAGGTGAAATCTCGCAGGGAAGGGCGCACCAGATCCATGCCACGGATTTTTGGCTCGGGCGTCGATATTCTGACATCAGATCCGCCGACTTTATTTGAACTTGGTGGCAGCGTCATGCACTCCCTTCAATTTCCCTCTTCAGCAGATTAAGCCCGATGCCAGCCCACGTAATGACATAGATGCAACATCCCAACCCAACCAGAACCGGGGGGGGCAAGTGCCTCGGCAGCGCGATCCACAACCCAGCCCACATGACCAGACTTGCAGCGATAGCGACACCCAGCACCGGAGTTCTCACCGCAGCGCGAACGTCTGGGGGACAGAGCAAATAGGCACAAAGCGCAACCGCGAATTCGCCCGCCACAAACGCCACGCAAGCGCCCGCGACGCCAAAGAAGAGCGGCAGAGTAAAGTAGAGACACAAAGCAGTGACTGCGCCCGCTAGCGTGGATACGAAATAAGCCCGGTGACGGCCCATCGCATACAAAATCGTCCCGGCGAACAACGATGCTGCCGGCGCGGTGATCACGTACAGAGCGACCCACTGGAAAGCATGTACAGCCTGCTGAAATTGAGTTCCCAGCAGCCACGGTACAACCACTGGCGCAGTGACAATTCCTCCCACTGCCAGCGGAATGCCGAAGAAGATCAGGACTGAAACTGCAATCCGCGCGAGCCGCGCAAGGCCACCCGACGTGTGCGCGTGCAACGCCATTCTCGGCATTAACACCGTCTGTATCACCTGCAGAAAATTGCGCAGCACATCCGCCAGCCGCGCTACTGCAGAATACAAACCCAATGCGTGCTCGCCGAGATACCATCGCACCGCAATCTGTCCGCTGCGATGGTAGAGATTCGACATGAGCGAGGATCCCGCGTAATGGAGGCTAGGTGCCAGAATCACAGCCCAGCGCCGCGGGGCGATGGAAAACCTAAAGCGATATCCAGCCCGCAACAGAAACGTCCAGCCAATCATGCTCGTCAGGAATGAAGAGCCAAGAATGCTCACCGGCACCCAGACCACATCCTTGGGGGATCGGATCATCGCGAAGATACCGATGGCATAGAGACTCTGCTGCATGATCGAGATGAGCGATTGCACGTGGAACAATTCCAGCGAAGACAGCAGATAGTCGAGCGAGAGGCCACCGGTCAACAGCGAAGTGATTCCGTAGAACTTAAGAAGAAAGCGCACATCCGGTCGAATCTCAAAGCTTGCGACCAACAGGACCACGCCGACGGCAAGCACCCCCGCCAGAAAGCGGAGCACCAGCACATCGGAAATCGTTTCAAACGCCGCCTCGCGCCGAGCTGCCACCTGCTGCGCCGCGTAGGTGCTAAGTCCTGGATTCGCCACCAGCCCGGTGAACGCGCACACCGCAAGCACATAGCTCCACAGCCCGTAAATATCAACACCGAGGCGCCGCACCAGAAAAGGAAAAGTGGTGGCCGTAAGCAGCGTGCCCACTACACGGGCAGTAGTAACGGAGAGTGCGAATCCTCCGTAACGCAACCAGGACTTAGAGAAGCTCAATAATCCATCCTATGTTCACTGGAAAAGAAATCGAAACCGGACACCGTCAGTTAAGAAAGGCATCGCGGCAACGGCGGGTAAGCACCAGCCAACGAAACAGCGCGTTGCTATGATCGGAGCCGGCCAGGTGCTGACGAAACAGTTCTTTCGCCGGCGACGGATCTAGCAGGGTCCGAAGTTCTCCCATGCCGCCGTCGAGACTATTTTCCATCTCGCTCTTCAGTTCAGCGCGAAGCCAATGGCACAGTGGAGGAGTAAATCCCCGCTTCTGCCGCCAGCGAATCTCCGGCGGAACCCACGCCGGGAGCGCATCCCTGAGCAGGGCTTTTCCCAGTCCCGCCCTGAAGTGATAATCGAGAGGCAAATTTGTCGCGAATTGCATCAGTTCTGGATTCAAGAAAGGCGCACGGCATTCGAGAGAAGCTCGCATACTGGCCCGGTCAACCTTCACCATAATCTGTTCTGGCAAATAAGAAGACGCCGTGGCTTCGAACGCAGAAAGCGGATACGGAAGCCTTTCGTGTTCTCGCGCGCTCGCCTCAAGTTCCAGCAACCCAGTCTCCGCCGCGCTGCGATAATCCGGCGTGAAATACGACGAGATCACATTCCCACGATCCCACGTATGTAATAGTTCCCAATCACTCTTCGACAGAAATCCTAGCCATCCAGCGCCGCGCCAACTCTTACCCCAAAATTGTCGAAGACCCCGAGCTGCGGCGTTGATCCCAGGCGTCCGCCGCAAACCATGCCAGCGATAATAGCCGAACATCTCCGAATATCCGCCGAAACACTCGTCGCCTCCGTCGCCTGAGAGCATCACTTTGCAGACTTCCCGCGCCGCGCGGCAAACGGCAAACGTTGGGAACATGGATACGTCGCCAAACGGCTCGTCGTAATGATCGATCAGCGCGTCGAAAATCGGCAGAAGATCGTCCGACGAGAAATGAACTTCGTGATGGTCCGTTCCCAGATGCTTGGCAACCATACGCGCGTAGGGAGCTTCATCCAACTGTGGATTGTCGAACGATGCGCAAAAAGTATTGAATTTAATTCCTGGCTGTAACTCGCGAATCGCAGCGGCAATGCAGGTTGAATCCACGCCACCAGAGAGAAATGCCCCGATCGGCACGTCGCTTCTCAGTCGCAAACGAACAGATTCCAAAACCCGGGCACGAACCTCCTCCACAGCGTCTTCGTGCGTCGGAGGTTTCGCCCCATTCAACTCAATTCTCGGCTGCCAGTAGCGCCACGTGCGTAAGCGTGCGTCTGTATCGCGCGCACGCGGAGAAAATGACAACGCCTCGCCCGCCCTCAACTTCCGCACAGCTCGATAATGCGTCCGCGGCGCCGGCACATATCCGACGGCCAAAAACTGCGCGATGGCAGGCACGTCGAGATGATTGTCGAGACCGGGAAAAGCTACGATCGCTTTCATCTCCGAAGCGAAGACCAAACGTCTGCCTTCGTCCAGAGACGCATAATACAACGGTTTTTCGCCGAATCGGTCTCGCGCCAAAAACAGCCGTTCTTTTTTTTCATCGACAATGGCGAGGGCAAACATGCCATCGAGATCGTCGAGCAGAGACTCGCCCTTTTCTTCGTAGAGATGCACCAGCACTTCCGTATCGCTGTGCGTGCGAAAACGATGTCCTTTGGCGATCAATTCCTGGCGAAGCTCGACATAGTTGTAGATTTCGCCGTTCAGAACCACCCAGATGGTTTCATCTTCATTGCCAATCGGCTGAGCGCCGCCTTCAAGATCGATAATGGCGAGACGGGAATGCCCCAGCAGACAGCGCCCACCCATGCATGACAAACGCGCGCAGCCATCGGGACCGCGATGTCGTAGCAGCCGGCCCGCATCTTCCAGCCATGCCTCTTCTGCCGGGACACGCGCCCCCGTCGAAACTCCACCGCCGTACACACCGTAGATTCCACACATCTAAGATTTTTTGCGACGCTTGCCGGCCGCCTCCACAAACACCCTTTCCCAGTCTCGCGCAATTTGGTTCCAGTCGAATTGCGCCGCATGTCGAGCTGCGGCGGCAGACATATTCAACCGTTGATCCTGGTTTGTCAGCAGCAAGCTTAGCTTTTCCGAGAGTTCGTCGTCCGATTTTACCAAGTACCCCGTTTCTCCGTTGACGAGATAATCGGGACGATACTTCTCCATGGCGACCGCTGGAAGACCGCACGCAGCGGCCTGTCCGAGCACCTGGGGATGGCCTTCCAATATGCTAGGGAAAAGAAATACATCCGCTTTTCGCATCTCCTCTGCCAACTCCGGCTGCTGAAGATGCCCCGCGAAAGTCACGTTGCGGCAACCCAAATCGCGCACCAGCGACTGCAATTTCTGCTCCTCTTCACCCTTCCCCACCAGACGAAATTCAACCGCGGGCCATTTTGCCGCTTGACGAATCACGAGATCCACTCGTTTCCGCGCTTGAAATGATCCGGCGTAAAGCACGGTTAGCTTGGAGCGAGACCGGCGAGAATCAAGAGCAGGAGCGTGAAACAATTCTCGTTTGATCCCACTATGAATCGTGCCCGTCGCAATGCCGAAGCGGTCTTGCACTGTCTGAGCCACAAATCGTGAATTCCCGATCACACAGTTCGCCTCGCGAATCGATCGCGCCATCGTGGGCCCGACTTTGATTTCATCGAGCGCCATCACGATATAAGTCACCAGCGCCACCGGCAGTCCCAGAGAGTGCCTCGCGAACAAGTAGGCAGCGTCCAGCGGACCCTCGCGCGGGAAAAAGTAAATGTCGATTTTCGAAAACAGCAGGAGCGCGAGCCATCGTGTCGTATTTCCGTGCCGGCGAAATTGCAGAATCTCAGTATTCTCGCGAGCGCGAATCCGCGGATCGGGCGGCCCGTCGCCAAGCATTACGATGCGGAAGCGGTCCGGCGGGAGACGGCATACGATCTCTTTCGCGGTAAGGTTCTGCGCGTTTGTGTTCGCTTCGTCGGCAAACGATGGGGTGAATACAGTGAGCATGGAGATTTCTTGTCGGCTGCACTCGCTAACTCAGCGGTACTTGCGATCAAACAGAGGTGGAAAGTCGCCCCGCCTGCCGGTAGCAACCAACTCCGACTCAAAGTGCCCATGCTCGTTAACTCCGAACAGACGGTGGCGAATCTTGCTCTGCTTCAAGAAAGGCCAGCGGATCAGCGTGCCCAGTCTCTGTTTAAGACCGACTGGCAGCGGGCACGGTGCATGAAAACAAATGTCGTCGAAACCACAAATATCCAGTAGAGAATTCATATTCGAACTGCTGAACCCGTATTCATGCGCCAAGGTTACGTACAAGGACGAATTCGCGCAAGGTCCCTCCATGTTGGGCGTGCGCAACATCAGGACGCCTCCCGGCTTCAACGCCCGGTACAAGGCGTCAACGACCCATAGCAGGGAGTGCTTGGGGATATGCTCGATTACATGGGACATGTGGATAAAGTCGTACGTCTCCGGTTTATCCGCCAGAAAGCTCCCAATGTCGCTCTCAATTTCGTATAGCTGAATGGCATTGGGTGCCCACGCTTTCACATAGGTCTTATTCTCAATGCCAAAATCGGCGCCGGAGAGGTTGGTATATCCGAGGCGCAGACAGGCCGCCAGGAACCAGCCTTCACCAAATCCTATATCGAGGATCGCTGCCTGATCGTCTTGGGGAAGAAAACCGGGCAGTTCGCGCGCGGCCTGCACGGCGCGGGGATCATTTTTTGCTTCTGTCGAAGACCGCACACGGCGTTGAGCGCGATGCCGTGAGCTCATGCGACGATAAACTTCAGCAACGAATGCGTGAGGGTCCACTCGAATCGCGATCCAGGGAACATTCATCCTACTACACGCTGTTCGGCCTGGACAGACGACACCTCCGTTAGGCGATTCGTTCCAACAGGCGCTCCTCGATCAGCCTCGCAATAATCGGTACGCAGGTTTCCGCCGACACTCCGATCCGCTCGGCCAGTGAAACCAGGTCTCGAGTTCCATCAGCAAACGCCAGAATATCCATCATCGTTTTCACCTGCAAACCGCTGCCACGCTGGCTGAGCGTAGGATACAGACCCCGCCGCCCCAGTTGTGGCTCGCCGAAACATGTTGTGCGATACGTCGCGTTGGCCTCGATCAAAGTAATGCACCTCTGCAGCGCGCCGAACGCGCCCGCCAACCCTTGCGGCGAAATCAGATTCAGGTCGTCCAGAGAAGTATGGTACTCAGGGTAGGTCCCGTATTTCGAGCGCATCAACGACACTACGGGGAGGTCAACACCCGGACTGCAATATTGCCGTTCATCACTCCCGCGTTCCAGAAAATCGTAAACCGCGCAGTCCTGATAATGATGCTTGATGACGTGCTTCGTAATCGAGTCGGCCAAAGTGTTTCCCGAACGCGATTGCAGAAACGAATAGGCACGATCATCTCCGACGCAAGTAACGACATATCCGGCGATCGTATTGCGCTTCATCTCGTCCATGTGCTCGCTCAAATACGTAAGGGAACCGATCGTCTCCGGCACAAACACCACTCGATATGTGTATCGCCTCTGCGGCAAAGAGCACAGCCATCGCACCAGCGCCGTCGTCACCACCGGACCCGAAAGCTCATTGTTCGCCATGGAGGGATGGCAAATGTACGTCGAGAGGAAGACTTCCCGCGAATCGTTGTTATGAGGACCCATTCCGCTCAGAACGATCTCACCGTAACTCAACGCTCCGGGTGTCAGCGTGCTGTCAACCACTGCGCGGTATTTCCCCGGGCGCAGCGTGTCGCGCACGCGCTGACTCAGGCAAAATCCCCAGCGCCTTTCATAGTAGGAGGTGACATACGGAATGGCATCGGGCATCGCCGGCAGGGAGTGCAGATGCGGCTGCAATTCATTCAGAGTCATTTCCGCCAAAACCGGCTCCGAGTAGCCGACCACGTGGAGATTATTCTGGCGGAAATCGACGATGCGGGCTCCAGACTCATCGGCAATAAAGGCGTCGCGAATGTTCCATTCCTGCGGAACCACCCAGTCCAACACCTTCGTGCCCGACGGCACCTCGCAAATTTCCATCCCCGGCAACAGTTTCTGCAAATACCCGAGCGTCTGCCGGACGCCGTTCCCGGTGATGCTACGGCAAATCGGAAACAGGTCGCGTGCCCATCCATACATCTCGTCGCCGATGTCTACATTTGGGTCGAAATCATTCATAGAGAATGCATTGACGTGCGGCTCTTAGCTGCAAACTCCTTCCGCGATCAGGGAAACTGGATCTTCATCCAACATCTTCCATGCCGTTTCAAAAACATCGTTCGCCGTCACGGCCATGATGCGCGATCTCCCAACATCGGCCGTTCGCAACTTTCCCTCATCCGAAAGCCGTTTCTGTAGCCGGCGAAGATCGGCATCCGACCTCCGCGTCAGATCTCGCACGTTGTAAATCACCGAGCACTCCGCCGTCCCGCCGCTCTCCGAAATAGTCGTCCCTGAAAATTGTTTGCGGTAACGATAGTCAACCCCGTGGGCCGTCTCCACATAATGCACAAACGTCCCGCCACGCGTCATCGAGCATCCCAGCTCGATGATATGTGCGTTCAGCCGATGCAAGACACTAAAGGCCGAATTAGCGCCAAAACATTCGCATCCGTTGACTGGAACTGCGCACAGCTCCTGCATCGCCGGCCCTTTGCCGGCAAAACTGAAAATCGGATCCGCAGTTCGCCGAACGCTCGGCCGAATCCGAAATCTCTCGCTCACCATCCCCGCCGCGGAGGGAGTCTTGCGAACATCGAAAACTTCTCCCTTGGTAAAACTGTAGCTGAACGCAGGCATCACGAGCGTTCCGCGCTTACCAATGACGGCTTCGACGGCTTCGATCAAGAGATCCAACCGCCAGTCGTTGGAATTGGAATGGGAATGGGAGTGGGAATTGGAATTGGTGTGAGAATTGGAATGGAAATCGGCCACCGGGGGAAACTGCGCCGCCACAATAGCATCGGCATGCGCCAGAACCACGCTTCCCGGCGTGACGCCGACCGAAAGCAAAGCATCGGTGACAGCAGACGGTGTGATCGTGTTCCGAGTCACGCTGCGATTCGCGGCAAGAGGAACTGCGTCAAGTTTCCGCAATCGTTTTATGATAGCCCATCGCGCTTCTCAGGCCAGCCTGCGACTGTTAAGATTTTTGCTGCCCGACGTTCCGCAGATCGAGTTTGCAAGTCCACCCCTTCATGAAGATTCTGCTGGTGCATCCTGACGATTCTGTTGAGGTTGGAGAGTGGGCCCGCACTCGATGGGATTTAGTGGTCGATCTCGGCTGGTCCGGCCGCCACGCCTATGTGCAGCAATCAGAACGCATAGGATCTCGCGTTGTCAATCTTCAGGACGTACTCGACCATGACGAGCATCGCTGCCGACTGCGCGAGTTCTTGGCCCTCGGCCTGGATCAGGTGGTCGATTCGGAATCGGTGGACTGGTGGGACGCTTTTTCTGCCTTTGTTTATCCGCAGCTCGAAGAACTCATGCTACTGTCGGCGCTCGCGGAACAGATTACGAGCGATGCTGAAATTTTCGCCACCCGCGCTCACCCGGCTTTGCCGGCGCTCTCTCTCCTCCTGAACTCAACCCGCGAGATCAAAAGCTTTTCGCCCAAATCCAGTAGGGGTTTTGACCCGCGAACGCAGCGGTCATTATTTCGGAGCACAGTATTACGGAGCAGAGTGAAGGCCGCACTTGCCTTGCGTCCTTCGCAACTCATCGAAATCGCTCTCGACAAATGGGATGCCGACTACAGCCTGCGGCGGCGACTCGTACGTTCGTCCAGACCTTCGTCAACATCGGTGGTCTTGCTTCCCTCCTCATATCTCAACGTCTCGCGGGTTCAGGTCGCGTATGCCCGGATGCTCCCATACCGCCGTTTTCTTCTGGTCGCCACGCGCCGCAGCGGCCGCCTGCAAGACCTTCCCCCCAACGTGGAACTTCGCTCGCTCGCTTCGTATGCTCCGGGCTTGCTGCCGTCAA
>PMSZ01000109.1 GCA_003168235.1 Acidobacteriaceae bacterium | reverse complement strand
TGCATCCGCAACTGGATGACATTATTCACCACATGCGGAAGCGCAGGATCGTTTCCGGGTTGATCCCTAACGGGTATCTGCTGACTGCCGACCGCATTCAGAAGCTCAACCGCTCGGGCCTGGAGTGGCTGCAGAGTTCGATCGACAACGTGAATCCCGACGAGGTTTCGAAGAAGAGCCTGAAGGTGCTCGACAAGAAGTTGCAACTGCTGGCCGAGCACGCCGAGTTTCACGTCAATATCAACTCCGTTGTGGGCAGCGGCGTGAGCCATCCCCAGGACGCGCTGACCATCGGCAAACGCGCGCTGGAGCTGGGATTCAGCTCGACCATTGGAATTATTCACGATGGCTCGGGACAAGTGCAGCCGCTGAACGACGAAGAACGCCGCGTGTATCACGAGATGAAGAACCTGGAGAAACGCAGCTTCACCCGCGTGAACGCGTTCCAGGACAACATTGCCTTAGGCCGTCCGAACCAGTGGCGTTGCCGCGCCGGCGGACGCTATCTCTACATTTGCGAAGACGGACTGGTGCATTACTGCTCGCAGCAGCGCGGATATCCGGGAATTCCGCTGGAAAAATATACAGTCGCCGATTTGCGCCGCGAATTTCATACCGAGAAGTCCTGCGCTCCGCATTGCACCGTTTCCTGCGTGCATCAGGTGTCGGTGCTCGATGCGTGGCGCGCGCCGCAAGGGCCGCCAACGGCGCAGCAGCCGGCAAACGGACTCGTCAACATCGAATAAGGCAGAGGTCGATCCAAGAACGTCGTCCCTAGAACGTCGTCGCGACCGTGAAGCGGAACGTCTTCCGCGGTTCGAGCAGCGTGAACCGCGATCCCAGCGTTGAGAGTGTAGTGCGATAGGTATAGAGTCCGGCGGCTCCGTCGGGGAACATGTCACGCGTGATGGGAACGGTTGGCTGGGCAGTGCCATCGAGGCGCAGCGCGTTATAGGCGTAGTAAATACGGAACGGCGCATTGACGACCGGAAGCATCGTCTGCAGTTCCAGTCCGGTAGACATGCGCACAACCCAGTTCGTGCCCGGAACCGGCGTGAGATTCTGCGAGATCCCGCTGATCGTCGAACCACCCTCACAAGCATATGCCGTGCTTAGGTATGGACAACCGAATAACGTACTCTTCAGGTTCTCGTACTGAATCGGGTTGATCTGCAATTGCGAGCTGCGCAGAATGGGATCGGTTCCCACGTCGACAAACGGCGCAATCGCCACCGGACCGGCGATGGTGATGCGGTATTCCAGGTTGCCGTGCATGCTGAGATCGCCGCCCGGAGTTACCAGCTGCGAGTACAGCACGGGAATATTCCAGCAGTTGCTCGCGCAAGCGCCATTCTGCCCCTGAATTACCGGGAACCGCGGGTTGGCGGGAACGAAGGTTCCATCAGGGTTTCTAAGGGCGACGGATTGCGCGCTTGGCAGATAGGCAATGGGCGAAACGGTGCGGATGTCAAAACCGCGCAAGTCATTTTCGCCGCCCAGATAGGCCCGCTCGAAGGGTGGCGCAACGATTCCGCCGTAGCCCGTGATAAACGAAGCCTGCACGTTGTAGCCGAGCGCGTTGCGCTTCTTCTGCATCGGGAAAAACTGCTTGAACTGGATGATCGGCCGGATCGTATGCACGGTCCCACCCAGGCCCGAGAACTCACCGCCGATGAACAGGCTCTTGCCCTTGTGCGGCGCGTAGTACGAATCCAGGGTGTTCATGGTGAAGCTGGGCGTGATTTTGCTCGTGATAATCCCGTTGAGCGCATTAGGACCGGTGATGCCGCGAAAATTGAGGTTCTCAAACAATAGCTTGGAGGCGTTGCTCACCGCGACCAGCGAAGAACGGTCGAACGAGTAGCTGATGCCAACGCGCTTGAAGGAATGGCGCAACGGATAGCTCAAGCTCCCGCTGAATCCGGTGCTCGACTGCGAGTAGTTCTGAAGGTTCTGCAGATAGGCAGAAGGCAGATTCAGATTTTGTCCGGTTGAGATCGCGTACTGCTTGGCTTGGTCGTAGTTGGTCTTGCGCGTGTAGACATTGAACCCCGCCTGGATGGGGCGGTCGAACAGATATGGCTCGGTGAATCCGAAGACCAGGTCGCGCTGGCGGCTGCCCAGGCTGGCCTGGACCGAAAGCGTTTCGCCTAATCCAAGAAAGTTGTTGGTGCTGTAATTGAGGCCGACAAAGGCTCCGGCCAGGCCGCTCACGCCGCCTTGCAGTCCGATGCTGTTCTTGCCTTTTTCATGGACTTTTAGAGTGAGATCGACGGTGCCGTTCTTTTCGTCGAGGTGGCGTTCGGTGGTGTTGGGATCGTCGGGCTTGAGCTGGTCGAAATAGCCCAACTGGTTCAGGCGGAGCAGGCTGAGCTCCCAGAAGCGCGAGTTGTAGACCTGGCCTTCTTCCAGCGCAATTTCACGGCGGATGACCTTGTCGCGGGTCGTGGTGTTGCCCTGGAACTCGATGCGGCGTACGTAAAACTGCTTGCCTTCGTCCACGTCGATTTCAAGATTGACGATTTTCTTTTCGTCGTCGAACTTGGTGTCGGGAACGGACGTGAAGTTGATGTAGCCGGCCTCGCCATAGGCCTTGCGCAGGTTCTCCAGGCCCTTGCC
>PMSZ01000236.1 GCA_003168235.1 Acidobacteriaceae bacterium | reverse complement strand
GGCGGCACCTTCACCATCACCAATCTCGGAGGAATCGGGGGCACCGGCTTCTCGCCCATCGTCAATCATCCCGAAGTTGCGATTCTCGGTCTGTCGCGTTCGCGTATGGAGCCGGAATGGGTGAACAATAAATTCGAGCCGCGCTTGATTCTTCCACTCTCCCTCTCGTACGATCACCGGTTGATCGACGGAGCCGACGCCGCGCGCTTCCTGCGCTGGATCGCGGAAGCCTTCGAGCAGCCGTTTCTGCTTTCGGTTCAGGGATGACGGTCCGTGGCAGTCGGCCCGGAGTGATGCATGAACCGCACCTTTAAGAAGTTGTCATCCCGAACGAAGTGAGGGATCTGCAGTTTGCGGCACGATGCAGACACTCGCTTCGCTCAAGATGACAAAGAGAGAAATTAAGGAAAAATAACGAAATGGCAAACACTCCAAATCTTAGCGTTGCAGTAATCGGCGGCGGTCCCGGCGGATACGCCGCCGCATTCCTAGCCGCTGACCTGGGCATGAAAGTTACGCTGATCGATCCGGAAGTAAATCCCGGCGGCGTCTGCCTCTATCGCGGCTGCATCCCCTCCAAATCTCTGCTTCATGTGGCCAAGCTTCTCGAAGAAGCCGAACAGGCGAAAAACTGGGGCATCGAATTCGCCGAGCCCAAAATCGATCTCAACAAGCTCCGCGATTGGAAAACTGGCGTCGTCAACAAACTCACCGGCGGACTAGGCCAGCTCTCGAAACAACGCAAAGTCCAGTTCATCCAGGGCAAAGCCGCATTCGTCAACTCGACCACGCTGAAAGTCACAAAAACTGGCGCCGCCGCTAATAATAATGACGAGAATCTGACTTTCGACCGCATCATCATCGCCACCGGATCGCGTCCCACCGTCGTCCCCAGTCTCAAACTCGACAGCCCGCGTCTCATGGATTCAACCGGTGCTCTCGATCTGCCCGACGTTCCGAAAACGCTGCTCGTCATCGGCGGCGGTTACATCGGACTCGAACTCGGCTCCGTTTACGCCACGCTCGGCACCAAAGTGACCTGCGTTGAAATGTTGTCCGGCCTGCTCCCCGGAGCCGACCGCGATCTCGTCCTTCCTCTGCACAAGCGTCTCGAAAAACTTTTTGCCGCCATCCTCCTCAACACCACCGTGAAATCGCTCAAAGACGAGAAGACCGGCATCCGCGTCACCCTCGACGGCCCCAACGTAAAAGAAAAAGAACAGGTCTTCGACCGCGTGTTGATGTCCGTCGGACGCCGTCCCAATTCCGAGATCCCCGGCCTCGACAAAACCAAAGTCAAAGTCAACGCAAAGGGATTCATCGAAATCAATGGCCAGCGCCAGACCGCCGACCCCACCATCTACGCCATCGGCGACGTCGCCGGAGAGCCGATGCTCGCCCACAAGGCCATGCACGAAGGCCGCACCGCTGTCGAAGCCATCGCCGGGCACAAAGTCGCCTTCGAGCCCAACGCCATTCCCGCGGTCGTGTTCACCGATCCTGAAATCGCATGGGCTGGTCTCACCGAAACGCAAGCCAAAGAACAAGGACGCGAGATCGCCATCGCGAAATTTCCCTGGGCCGCTTCGGGCCGCGCCGTCACCATCGACCGCCCCGAAGGCCTCACCAAACTGCTCATCGATCCGAAGACAGAGCGGGTGCTCGGCGTCGGCATCGTTGGCGCCGGTGCAGGCGAACTGATTGCCGAAGGCGTCCTCGCCATCGAAATGTGCGCCCTCGCGGCCGACGTCGGCATGACCATCCATCCGCACCCTACTCTGTCAGAAACAATGATGGAGTCGGCGGAAGTCTTCTACGGACAAGCGACCGATATTTATCGTCCCAAGAGATAATGGCAAGAGATGGAAAGACCGGGCATCTCGCCCGTTCTGTCTTGAATCCGCCGGGCGGCGACGCCCGGCCCTCCATTGCCAGAGCCCGATGAAGAAACTGCCGTTACTCATTCTCGTCGCTTTCCTGCTGGCCCCAGGCCTGCTGGCGCAATCGTTATTGGCGCAATCAGTGCTCGCCCAGGTCACCAACCTGCTCAAGCCATCCGCTCCGGCATCCGTTCCCACTCCCGCCGATGCGCTCGGACGCGACACTCCCTCCGGCACCGTCCTTGGATTTCTGCAAGCCGCGCAAGACGGAAACGAACGCGCCGCCGCCGATTATCTGCAAATGAGCGCCCTGCGGCGCCAATCGCAGGGTCCAGACATGGCCGGCAAGCTGAAAGCGCTGATGGATAGCTCCTTCGTCGGCAGCATCCGTCACATCAGCACGCAGCCCGAAGGCAATCTCGAAAACGGCACAGCCGATCAGCAAACTATCGGATTTTTCTCCAACGGCGATCAGGACGTTCCCGTTGTCCTCGTCCGCGTCTCCGATCCCAATGCCGGCAAGATCTGGCTTTTTTCCGCCGACACGCTCGCCAGGGTTCCCGAGCTCTACGACAACATCGAAGCCCACCAGGTAGAAAACAAACTGCCACAAAGCCTGCACACCGTAATTCTCGGAATGCCGCTCTGGCAATGGCTGGCGCTCATCGCCGCGATTCCTGTGGCGATCACCATCGGCTGGACCATGGTTCTGCTGTTAGCGATTCCACGCCGCCTCTGGCTCAAGCTCAGAAATCGCCCCAACCTGCACGGTTACAGCCATGTGTCCAAGCCTCTGCTCATCACCTTCAGCGGTCTGGCTGACCGCGTCATGGCTGCTTACCTCGGTTTGCCGCTCCTGCCCCGTCTTTATTACTACCGGACTCTCGCCGTCATCATCAGCATCGGACTTTTCTGGTTTTTCCAGAGCGTCGCCAGCCTCACCATGCAGCGCCTCCGCATCCACGCCATCAGCGCTGGCCGCGTTGGCACCGGAACGCTCATGGTCTTGGCTGACCGCCTGCTCAGGGCGCTCGTCATCGTCACCTCCCTCCTGGCCATTCTCGCCATCATGGGCTTCAACCTGACGACGGTGCTCGCCGGACTCGGCATTGGCGGCATTGCCATCGCCTTCGCCGCGCAGAAGACGCTCGAAAATCTTTTTGGCGGAATCTCCGTACTCGCCGATGACGTCATTCGCGTCGGCGACTATTGCCGCTTCGCCGACCGCACCGGAACCGTCGAAGACATCGGCCTGCGATCCACTCAAGTTCGCACCGACGCGCGCACCCAGCTCTCCATCCCCAATGGCGCGCTCGCTACCATGAGCATCGAAAATTTCACTCGCCGCGACAAAATTCAGTTCGCCCCCGTCCTCGCCATCCGTTGCGAAACCACCGCCGATCAGCTCCGTTATCTTCTGGCTGAGATTCGCCGCATGTTCTACGAGCACCCCAAGGTCGAAAATAGTTCGACCACCATCCGCTTCGCCAATTTCGACAGCAGCGCCTTGCGCGTCGAGATCTCCAGCAACGTGCTCACCCGCGACTCGAACGAGTTCATCGCCATCCGCGAAGATCTCTTGTTCCGCATCATGGATATCGTCGAAAAATCCGGCACCGCCATCGCCTTCCCCTCGCAAACCCTCTACTTCTCCCGTGATTCCGTTCTCGATAAAGAGAAAGCGGCCGCAGCCGAACATCAGGTCCAGCAATGGCGGGACCAGAAAAACCTTCCCTTCCCCGATTTCTCGCCTGAAGAAAAATCAACCTTCCGTCCCATTGTTTATCCGCCGCCAGACTCCGCCGTTGCCAAGACCGATCAAAACACCCCCGACAGTATCCCCGACTAGCCGCAGCCTGGCGGGACGCCCCGGCCCCGCGAAAACCACCCTGAGAGGCTCCTCGGTCTTCTCTGGCTTCGCACTTCGGCTTTGCACTGCGTGACCCCACTTACTCCCGTAACTTGCGGCTTTCACCGGCGATTACCTAGCATGAAAGAGCCATGCCGCATGCGCTGCTTTTGTCACCCGACGATCAGGCCGTTACGGCCATTACTGGCGTTTTGGAAGAAATGTCAGTCACCTGCGAACGCCCTCTCGACGGCGTCTCCGCCGCCCAGAAACTGACTTCGCAAACTTTCGACCTCGTGCTCGTCGACTGTGAGAATCTTCCCGCCGCCAAGCTCATCTTCGATGTTTGCCGCCGCGGAAAAAACGGCAATAATCCCGTACCGATCGCGATTGTCGATGGACGCGCCGGCCTGCCGACCGCCTTCCGCCTCGGAGCCGAACTGATTCTCACCAAGCCCGTCGCAAAAGATCAGGCACGCGCCACCATCCGCACCGCCGTGGGCCGTCTGCGAAAAACTGCTCCAGCATCCGAAATTGCGCCCGCGACCGACGCCGTCGTCGCCACTGCCGCCGCCCCTGCAGTCGTCCCTGCGGAGGAACACGCCATGGCAGCCGCCGCCAGCGCAGGCTCCTCGCATGCAGGATCTTCGGAGCTGACCAGCTATGACGATCCCGTTTCTAGCTCCGTCCTGACATCGATTGCAGCCACCACTTCAGCTTCAGCGGCCGCGACAGCCCCAGATACCACGTTCTCATCGCCCGGCGTCTCTGCGACCATGAGTTCCGCCGTGATGAGTTCCGCTTTAATGGATTCCGCGGCAATGACTTCCGCCGTAGAGGAAGTCGACGCGGCCCCACCCGCAATTCCAGACGTGAGAACGCCCGCATCTTTTTCAGCACACCCACTCACCCCCTCCGACGATCCGGTACTTCTCGCCGAACTCGAACGAACGGAGCAGGAAGAATCGGAAAAGGCGCACGCGTCGCAGGAATCAGCGCCGCCCCAGGCCCAAGCGGCCGACTCGCAGAAGCAAGCTTCAGAACCAGCTTCAGAAGCATCGAAAGCAACGCCAGAATCCCGCCCTGCCAAACTCGCCACGTCTTCGCCCCGCCGTCAAGGCTCGCTGAAGACGCGCGGTTCGCTGGTCGCCTTGCTCATGCTCGCGATCGCTGGTGGCGGCTTTTATTTCGCCTGGATGTATCAGCTTGAGTTCCAAACTATCGTCCGGCCTCAGGTCGATCGTATTCTTGCTTTGGTTGGGACCGCTCTCGCTCAGCATTCAGGTGCGGCAAGGCCTTCCGCGCAACCGGCCCCTGCGCAACCGACGCCGCCCGCGCCCGTATCGACGGCCGCTCCGGATAGCGCACTAACAACGCCAGATTCCGCCGCCAATTCCGCTGCAAATTCATCGACAGCCGCAACCGCAACTTCGGCGGCCAACGCGCGGCCATCTCCAGCTTCGGGCACAACGGTTGCTCCGGCAGTTGCCGGATCTACGGCCACTCCCGCTTCCCCGACACCCGTTTCCGCCAAGCCTGGGGTCGGAAAGCCTGAGATCGCCAAAACCGAACCGGACAAAACCGTCGCGCCACTCACCGGTACCTCCAAAAGCACCGCGGCATTACCTAGCACGGCATTGACTAATGCAACATCGTCCAACGCAACATTGTCCAACGCCCCGCTACCCGAGGAAGCAACCGCCGTCATTCTGTCGTCCAAGGGAGCTGAAGGCCGCTTGATCACCAGAGTAGCGCCGAAGCCTCCAGCCGGAGCGCAATCGAACGGCGCGGAGGGAACGGTCGTCCTGAAAACCATCGTCGATCAGGACGGCAAAGTTACCGGCGTCCGTCTGGTCGAAGGAAACGCCAGTCTGGCAACCGCCGCCGTTCAAGCCGTCAAGCAGTGGCGATATCGCCCCTTCGTCCGCGATGGAAAAGCCCAGACTTTCCAGACTGTCGTGATCGTCGACTTTCAGCGTCCCTAGCTCACAGATTCTTTTGGGCTAGGATTCTCGCAAACGGTCGATAATAACTGCCGATAAATCGCCTCGCCCGCCCCTCGACAAAAGGACGATAAAGGGTCAATGACCCCCGTAACTTGCTGGTACCCATTCTGTTACCTAGGATGGCCTTATTATGGGTTACCAAGCTTTACTCTTCTGTTCCGACGAAAAACTCGCCGCGATCGTAACTCAGACCTTCAGCGAGTTGGAGTTCGCGGTCGAGGCGGTGCACGAGCCTTTTGCTGCCGTCAAGAAGTTGATGGCGCAACGTTACGACGCCATCGTCATCGACAGTGAGAATGAGCAGAACGCTTCCCTGCTTTTCAAGAGTGCTAGAAATTCCGGTTTGAATCAGGGTTCTCTGGCCATCGCATTGGTCGAAGGACAAGCGGGCGTGGCCAAGGCCTACCGCATCGGCGCCAATCTGGTCCTCACCAAGCCGATTAATGTCGAGCAGGCTAAAGGAACGCTCCGGGTTGCGCGCGGTCTTCTGCGGAAAACTAGCGATGCGGCCAGTGCCAGCGGCGGAGCAGTGTCGTCTGCAGCACCCTCACCCAAAATTCCAGCTCCAACCCCCGCCGGCAGTTTGGTGCAGCATGATCGCCGGCGCTCACCGCGGGTGGTTCCAACCATCGCGCTTCCAAGCGCCATGATTCAAACTACCGAGGCTCCGCCCTCCAGTCGCCGCGAGTCGCCCCAAACGGAAATGCCGCATTTCGAAGCTGCGCCTCCGATGGCCCCTGCAGCCATGTCGTCCAAAGCGATGTCGTCCAATTCGATCTCATCCAATTTTTCTGGAACCACCGCGTCCGCCGACTCTGAAGACGATCCATTGGAATATCCATCGGATGTCGCCGCGCCATCGACGCCACAATTCACGCCGCTGGCTACGCCTGCGCCAGCTCAGAAAGCAACTCCAGTTCTCTCGTCGACTCCAGTGTCGGTCTCAAGCTCGGCTGCCGCTCCAGCCCCGGCAAAAGACGTTGCCGCTCCGGCGAAAAAAGCTGAGATCCATCAACCAGAGTCCGCCACTTCTGTACTGACCGTCACCGAAACAGTTTCCGTCCCGACCTTCGGCTCACTCAACGACGGCCCGTCCTTCGCCGCATTAGGCACAGAAGATTCCGGCGGATCGGGCAGCAGCAAGAAGCTCTTGATCGCAGCTGCGGTCCTGCTGGTCGTGGCTGCGCTCGGCTACTTTGGCTATACCGAGTTGGCTAAGCCCGGCGCAGCCCCAGCCCTGCAACCCGCACAACCAAGCCCCAACTCGGCGCCGCCTTCACCACTTCCATTATCCATGTCTAAGCCGACGCCGACGGCGCCGATCACCGCGACGACCGCCAGTCCGGCGTCTGCTTCAATCTCAACCTCCTCGCAAGCATCGGGTCCGAAGCCCCAGACGATCGTCTTATCGAGCAATTCCCCGAACAATCAATCGAACGCCACCGGCAATCCTCCCGAACTCCGCATCGCCGTGACCCCCGAACCGGCGGCGAAGAAATCCTCCTCACCCTTGCTCGTGAAGTCGACCACCTTCGCAGCAACCAAAGCTGCCGCGTCAGATGACGAGTCCGCACCTCAGCTGCCCGTGGTTGCGGCCGCCAACGCAAGTAGCCTGAACGGCCTGATACCCACCGAGGCCTCCAGACCTTCCTTGGCCACACTGAAAGTTTCGCAGGGAGTTTCCCAGGGTCTTCTGATCAAGAAGGTACAGCCGCGGTATCCGGCCGCCGCTCTCGCCGTCCACGCCCAGGGTACGGTGGATATCGAAGCGACCATCGACAAACAGGGCAACGTTACCAGCCCAAAAGTGCTCCACGGAGATCCCATCCTGGCCGGCGCCGCGGTCGAAGCCGCACACCGTTGTTTCGAAGAATTGCGCACGGTGAGTGCCGTCCGGGTTCCAGTTGCCGCCGGAAGCAACCTGATCGATCGCCCGGTCGCGGAATGCCTTCACCCGCTCGGCGATGCCGGGGA
>PMSZ01000386.1:2640-7157 GCA_003168235.1 Acidobacteriaceae bacterium | reverse complement strand
AAAACTCAAACCACAACGAATCCGACGGTTTCGTTTTCTGCAAGGATGACGGCTCGCCATTAAATCCCGATGTGCTGAGAAGGGACGTGCTCTATCCCACGCTAGATCGGCTCGGGATCGCTCGCAACAGCAGGTCTGCTGGCTTTCATACGTTCCGGCATTCCGCCGCAACGATTGTCAACCAGAAGACTTGCAATTTGAAACTCGTCCAGAAACTGCTCGGGCACTCCAACCTGAGCACGACGGCCGATGTCTATACACATACGTCCGCCGATGCAGATCGAAGTGCTGCGCTCGCTTTGGAAGAGGCGATCTTTGGCGATCTGTTCCAAGTTGTTCCACGTTTTGGAACATGGAACAAGAACGCAGCGTTGAATTAGGAAATGTATGCACACGGCTCGACTCGCAACCTTAAGAATCCGGAAGACTTGCTGAAAGGAATCGCGGAGAGGTTTGGTTGCGGGGGGTGGATNNACCAGACTGCTCCACCCCGCATAAAAAGAATAACATACCGTACCCGACCAGTCTCCATCGCGTCATCACCCGACAACAAACTTTCGCCCCGTGCTCTCCCAATTCCGATCCTCTGCGTACAATGTCTGCAGAAGATCTCTGCATACAATGTCCTCATACAATGATGCTGGGATCTGATCTCACCGGATGACCCTTCGAACCCTAAACGACATTCTTCTGGCGATCTCCAGGAATCCCCGTGATCGCGTCATGATGCAGAAGCAGGCGCCCGGCTGGATACCGATCTCTTCAGCAGAGATTTATCGCAGCGTCGTCGGTATCGCTCGCGCGCTCCGACCCTGGGGGATCGGCAAAGGCGATCGCGTCGCCATCCTCAGCGAAAATCGTCCGGAGTGGACGATCACCGATTTCGCCGCGCTCGCCCTCGGAGCGGTCACCGTTCCTGTTTATTCCACGCAAACAGCCGAGCAGACGTCCTACATCCTGAACGATTCAGGCGCGCGCGTGATTGCGGTTTCAACCAAACACCAACTGGAGAAAGTGCTGGCAATTCAACGGCACACGCCGCTCGAGCGCATCATCGTTATGGACAACGTCGAAACTGGGCACGCCGTCCAGATGCAGACGCTCACGCTTCACGGACCGACAGAAGCCGATGCCGATTTCGATGCCCGTTCGCAGTTGGTTCAGCCCGACGACCTCGCGACTATCATCTACACTTCCGGCACTACGGGAAATCCAAAGGGCGCGATGCTGACCCACGGCAACATGGCGTCGAATATCGCCTGTTCCATGGAAGCCTTCGGGTTCGGAACCAAAGACGAAGTGAGCGTATCGTTTCTTCCCCTTTCGCACGTTACCGCTCGCCACGTGGATTTTGCGCTGCTCTATCGCGGGGTCGTGTTGGCGTATTGCCCCGACCTTGCGCAACTGACGCAGGTTTTGGCAGAAGTGCAGCCTGATATCTTCATTGCTGTGCCGCGCGTGTATGAGAAAATCCGCCAGCAGGTAATTCTCAAAACCGTGGGCTTTCCCAAGAGCGCAATTTATCGTTGGGCACTTTCGGTCGGACGCGCGCATCGCGCCGAAACCGTGGCCGGAATCCGACCCACTTCGCTCTCGTGGAAAATCGCGGACCAGTTGGTGTTTTCGAAAGTTTGCGCGGGCATGGGCGGCAAGGCCCAAGAATTCATCTCCGGAGGAGCGCCGCTCGGCCGCGAACTGGCCGAGTGGTACGCCGATATCGGCATTCCCGTCCACGAGGGTTACGGCCTGACGGAAACATCTCCGGTGATCGCCGTGAACACGCCCTCGGCTTGCAAACTGGGAACGGTCGGCAAGCCGCTCCCTAACGTCGAAGTAAAGATTGCCGACGACGGCGAGGTTTTGGCGCGCGGGCCTTCGGTCTTCAAAGGATACTGGAAGCGTCCCGACGAAACTGCGGCCGCGTTTGTCGATGGCTGGTTCAAAACGGGCGACATCGGACAACTCGACAGCGACGGATACCTCTCCATCACCGATCGCAAGAAAGATCTGATCAAGACTTCCGGCGGAAAATTCATCGCACCACAACCGATCGAGAATTCGCTGAAGCTGAACCCACTGATCGGGACGGCCGTGGTAATTGGCGACCGCAGGAAATTTCCCGCCGTGCTGATCGTCCCGCACTTCCCTGTGCTCGAAGATTGGGCACGTGCAAACCAGGTCGAATTCGCCACGCGAGAGATGCTCGTTGCGAACGCTAAAGTGCAGGCATTGTACGAAGGCATCGTCGCTGAACTGAACCAAAACATGGCCCGCTTCGAAAAACTGAAGCGCGTCCTGATCGTCTCCGAAGAATTCTCGGCAGCCGACGGAACCATGACCCACACCTTCAAAGTGCGCCGCCGTGGCATCGAAGAGCGTTACCGAAAATTGATCGACGAAATGTATGCGGAGGCGGAGATCGCCGGCGGATAGGATTCAGTGGAACGCGACGGCGCGCGTCGCTTCGCGGGTCATGCTCGCCGTACAATATTCCTATGACAGACTCATTCCTAATCGCAGGCCGGCAGTTCCGTTCCCGCCTGATCGTCGGTACCGGCAAATACAAATCTTTTCAGGAAACCGCGCGCGCCCTCGAATCGAGCGGCGCCGACATGGTGACCGTCGCCGTGCGCCGGGTGAATCTCGACCGCAGCAAGGAATCGCTCCTCGATCACATCGATCCTGGTAAATATTTCCTTCTGCCCAATACGGCCGGCTGCTACACCGCCGACGATACCATCCGCACCGCCCGCCTGGCGCGCGAAGTTGGGCTGTCCGACTGGATCAAGCTCGAAGTTATCGGCGACCAGGCAACTCTCTATCCCGATGTGCAGGCCACGCTCGAAGCAACAGAGGTGCTAGCCAAAGAAGGGTTCACCGTGCTCGCTTACACCTCCGACGACATCGTGTTCGCCAAGCGGCTCGTCGATGCCGGAGCCGCGGCTGTGATGCCGCTAGGCGCGCCCATCGGCAGCGGCCTCGGCATTCAGAACGCCGCGAACCTGCGCATCCTGCGCGAGCTCATCACTGGCGTGCCGCTGATCGTCGACGCCGGCGTGGGCACCGCCTCCGACGCGGCCATCGCTATGGAGTTGGGTTACGACGGTGTCCTCATGAACACCGGCATCGCCGGCGCGCAAGAACCGGTGCTCATGGCTGAAGCTATGAAGCATGCCGTGCTGGCCGGAAGACAAGCTTACCTGGCGGGCAGAATGCCCCGGAAGCTCTACGCGACGGCCAGTTCTCCGCTTGAAGGCGTCTTGAGATAGGACTTGCGATAGAACTGGCTGTGTCGAGATGGGCCCTACTCTCGCGTCCACAGCGAAAGGCATAGCGGCCGAACGTCGCGACGGGAGGGCCTTTTCTACTTATTGTTCCCGGCACGCACGGTCGGAGATTTTCGTGGAGGATCTGGAGCAACGAGCACAAATTCTCCCGGCCGCGCATAGCGCAACCCCTCGCGGGCTTCCTTCTCAATGGCGGCAGGATCGGACTTGAGCCCCTTGATCTGGTCGACGTACCTGTCGTTTTCCTTCTGCAGGCGTTCGACTTCACTCTCCAGAGCCTTCATTTCAGCGCGCTTCTGGCGATAAATAACCATGCCATTGGCGCCATACATGGCGTGCAGCATGATTCCAACGATCAGCAATATCGCGGCTGCCGTTCCCAGCCGCCGCCACTCTAGCGCCAGCCACGACCACACCGGACGCGTGCGCTCCACACATCGCGCCGCGACAGCTTCCGCCCTGGGAGCCTGATCCATCATCGCGCGCAACCCATCTTCCGGTCGCGGAAGAATCCGTGCTCTCGACGGTGGTCCTAATCGCAGCTTTTCTAATTGAAGATCCATGACTTTGCCGCAGCACTCAACTTTGCCAGGCCCTCCCTGCTGCCGGCTTCGCTATACACGCGCACCACCGGCTCCGTGCCCGCGAGCCGGTAGCAAACCCACGACCCGTCTGCGAGGACGACCTTAAGCCCATCCGTCCTCACCGCCTGAGCAACTTTCATGCCATGAAATTCGCCCGGATCGCACCGTAACTTCTCAGTAAACTTCTGTTTTACTTCCGGCGTCAAGCGGAAGTTCTCTCGCAGAGGATAAAAGGAACCAACTTTGCCAAATAGCTCGCTCAATTGTTCGCCAAGCGACGCCCCACGGCGTGCCACCATCTCGCAGCAGAGCAGGCCGGCAAGCACGCCATCTTTCTCCGGAACGTGCTTTCGAATGGAAAGACCGGCGCTTTCTTCGCCCCCGATCAGGATCTTGTCGTTCTTAATCAGCTCCCCGATATACTTGAAGCCCACGGGAGTCTCGTAAAGCTCGATTTTGTGCGCTGCGGCGAGGGCATTAATAAGGTTGGTAGTCGCCACGGATTTGCCGACCCCATTCCTCCACCCGCGTGTTTCCACAAGATAATCAAATAGCAGCGCGATGACGTAATTCGGTTGCAGAAACGTGCCGTCCTCGTCGACAACTCCAAATCGATCGGCATCGCCATCTGTCGCGATCCCAATCG
>PMSZ01000386.1:0-2634 GCA_003168235.1 Acidobacteriaceae bacterium | reverse complement strand
CCTCGCGCAGAAACGTGTCCGAATAGCCACGGGCCGAGCCCCACATCGGATCAAAAGCAATCTTGATGCCGGCCTTCTTGATCACATCAAGATCGACAATTTCCCGCAATCGTGAGAGATACATGCGCCGCGGGTCGATACTTTGCTTAGCGCAGGAGGAAGACCGCTGTTCGTTAGTGTTTCCAGCAGGCAGAGCTGCCGGATTCGCGTCGAACGCCGCAATCTCGCGCTCAATAGCCTGCGTAACCTCCGGCAGCGCTGGCGCGCNNCATGCGACGCGGTAAAGTTGATGGCCCCGTTTGCCTTCGACTGGATCACCGCGTAGGAAATTGCCGGCGTCGGCGCAGGCTCCGCGATTACCAGAGGCGTAATGCCATAGCTCGACAAAATGTCGGCGCCCACCGCACAGAAAGATTCGCCGAGAAAGCGCGGATCGCGCCCGACGATGACTTCTGCCCCACTCGCTTTCTGCGACGACACGTAGCGCGCAATGCCGTGCACAGTCCGGTACACATTCGCAAACGTGAACTCCTCGGCCATCACCGCCCGCCATCCCGATGTGCCAAACTTGATTTGCGTTGCCATCACCCGCCTCGTATGCTTCGAGCGTAGCGCGGAGTTAATGTTAGACGCTTAATTTTATATGACCGATAAAAGGCTCGTTCTGACAACCTGCAGTTCGATCGAAGAGGCCAGGGATATCGCGCAGGCGCTGGTGAACCGGCAACTCGCCGCATGCGTCAACATCGTGCCCCAGATCGAATCGGTCTATCGTTGGCAAGGGGAGGTCGAAACCGCTGCCGAGTGCCTGCTCGTGATCAAGACCACCGTCGAGGCTCTTGATCGCCTACGCGCAGCTTTGAGTGAACTGCACTCCTACGAACTTCCCGAGCAAATCGAAATTGCGATCGAAGACGGCAGCGAGGCCTACCTGAAGTGGATCGGGGAATCGGTCGGCGGATTCTAGCTCGCCGCTACGCCGGTTTAACCGCGCGAATATTCAGACGGCAGTAATCCAGCGTCCATTGCGGATTGTCGTTGCCTGAGGCGTCAGCCAGCTTGCCCACGAAAGCTGTACGCACCTCGTCGTTTGGAAGAAGCTCCAGATGCCTGTGCAGCACGAAGGTGCGAAGATACTCCCCAAATTCCCGTTCGCCCGACGCCGTGTAGGCCGCCTCTTCCAACCCGGCCTTCACTTCCTCAAATCCTGCAGCCCTCAGTCGCGAAGCCGCGCTTTCGGCGTCGGAAAAGTACCACGGCTCAGAAAACTTTCCCAGCCAGTTCGAAAACTCAGGCGTCTGCGACAATCCTCGAACCCGCTGACGCAGGCGCGCAATGTTAGCGCCGCCTCCGCACTGCGCATGAAGCCATCCACCCGGGCGCAGCACGTCACATAGGTTGCGAAACAACGAGTCATGGTCCAGCACCCAGTGGAACGAAGCCGTGCTGAAGATTCCATCAAAGCAGCCGCGGAACGGAAGCGCGACGAGATCCCCCGTGACAAAGCGCGCTCGATCGCCAAAATCAGGCGCTAGATTCTGTCGTGCGTGTATCACCATATTGCGTGAAAGATCGAGCCCGATGACGCGTCCCCGCGGAAGATTTTCCAGCAGAATGCGAGTCAACTTTCCGGTGCCGCAGCCCGCATCCAGCAGACACTCATCGCCACGCAGCTCAAGTTGCCGCAGAACGCGTTGCCCCCACTGAAATTGCGGCGCGGAGAGACGATGGTATTCAGCAGCATTCCATTCGCAGGAGTTTCGCGGAGTTGACATCAGAACCGCTTTAAATTGCCGCTAGAGCCTGGTCGAGATCGGCGAGTATATCGTCCACGTCCTCGATGCCCACGGAGATTCGGACCAAGCCATCGGTAATGCCGATCTTGCGCCGCCCCTCTTCGCCGACGGCGGCGTGCGTCATCGTAGCGGGATGCGAGATGAGAGTTTCCACGCCACCCAGCGACTCCGCCAGCGAGCAGACGCGCACTTTGCGCAGCATTTTGTTGGCGTTCGCCAGCGACCCGGTTTCAAACGCAATCATCGATCCAAAGCCCGACATCTGCCGCTTGGCCAACTCGTGCTGCGGATGATTCGTCAGCCCGGGATAAAAAACCTTCTGCACTTTTGCGTTTTTCGAAAGATAATCAGCAACCTTGCGTCCATTGGAATCGTGCTGCAACATGCGCGCCGCCAGCGTCTTCACCCCACGCAAAATCAGCCAGCACTCAAACGGAGAAAGTATCGCTCCAGCACATTTCTGCAGAAAAGCAAGCTTCTCCGCCTGCTCCGGTTTGGTGCAGACCACAACCCCACCGAGGCCGTCGCTGTGTCCGTTCAGAAATTTCGTGGTCGAGTGCACCACCATATCAGCGCCCAGCTCAATCGGACGCTGAAAATAGGGCGACATAAATGTATTGTCGACCACCACCTCAACCCCATGCTGATGGCTGAGTTCGCAAATGGCGCGCAAGTCGCAAAGCTCCATCAGCGGATTGGTCGGCGTTTCCAGAAACACCAGCCGCGTGTTCTTCAGCAACGCGTGCTCAACTTTATTGACGTCCGATGTATCGACGTAAGTGAATGTCAGTCCGAAATTGGCAAGTACTTGGTCGAACAGCCGCGGCGTCCCGCCATA
>PMSZ01000089.1 GCA_003168235.1 Acidobacteriaceae bacterium | reverse complement strand
TTAGAGGTCAGATTGCAGAGGGTAAACCTTTATGCGGCGTAATTCCAGTTTTGCGTTTCTCGCGTTGATGTTGGCGTTGACGGTGGGGTGCACCAACAAAAAGGCAACGAATCCGCTGGCCAACGTGGGGTCGAAACAGCCGGACAAGGTGCTGTTTGACCGGGCCATGGATGCGATGAAGCACAACCGCTTCGACGTGGCGCGGATGACGCTGCAGACGTTGATCAATACGTATCCGGATTCGGAATATATCGCGCGGGCGAAGCTGGGCGTGGCTGATTCGTGGTATGCCGAAGGCGGCACGACGGCGCTGCAGCAGGCGGAGATCGAATACAAGGACTTCCGCACGTTCTTTCCTAACATGCCGGAAGCGGCCGAAGCGCAGCTGAAGGTTGCGAACATCCACTACGAGCAGATGGAGAAGCCGGACCGCGATTTCACGCACGCGGTGCGAGCCGAAGAAGAATACCGGTCGCTGATTCAGGATTATCCCGACAGCAAGCTGGTGCCGCGGGCGAAACAGCGGTTGCGGGAAGTGCAGGAAGTGCTGGCCGACCGGGAGTTCGGCATCGGCAAGTTTTATTACATGCGGATGGCGTATCCGGCGGCGATTGCGCGACTGAAAACGCTGGCCGATCGTTATCCGTTATATAGCGGAGCGGACGAAGCGCTGTATCTGCTGGGGCAATCGTACGAGGGCGAGATCAATAACGTGCGGAAGAATGGCCGCATTAACGAAGTGACGAAGACCAGGCTGCTCGAAGACCTGACGAAAGATGCGGGCGAGGCGTACGACAAGATCATCACGCGCTATCCGGCGATGGACCGGTCGCTGGATGCGAAGGCGAGGCTGGAGGCGCTGCATCAGCCGGTGCCACGGCCGACGCGGGCGGCGCTCGAACAGAACAAGAAAGAAATTGCCAGCCGGCATGAGCCGGGAATGATGAACAGCATGCTGGCGAACCTGGAGAAGCATCCCGATGTGACCAAGGCCTCGCATATGGGCGATCCGACGATGGTGGATCCTCCGCCGGTGACGGCGATGGACGTGGTGAAGGGATTGGCGGCGGCGGCCCAAGGCGGCGACAACAAGGTCAGCGTGGAAACGACCGGCGGTACGGCCAAGCCGAGCGAGGCAGCGCCGCGATCCGATACTCCGACGGCAACGGCGGATGCGGCTCCGGCAGTGGCGGCGGATCCGAATGAACTGAAGCCGAATGTGGAACCTGATCCGAATGCTTTGCCGCCGTTGCAGCAAAGCAATCAGCTGGAGACGGGGAGCGGCGGTTCGAGCGCGAACGCGGCTCCGGTGAAGACGGAAGAGATGGCGGATATTGCTCAGAGCAAGAAGAAGAAGAAAAAAGGGCTGGCGAAGCTGAATCCGTTTTAGTCAGTACCCAGTTGCCAGTTGCCAGTTCTCAGTTCTCAGTACTCGGTAAAGGCGAACGCCTCGATAAGCTGCTAGCACCGGGGTCAGCTGCAGACGCCTCTGGGCTATAATGGCGCACGCATGGCCCTTGCCTCTGGCGCGAAACTTGGTCCTTACGAAATTGTGGCTCCGCTCGGCGCGGGCGGAATGGGCGAAGTGTATCGCGCCCGCGATACACGGCTTGATCGCACGGTCGCGGTGAAAATCCTGCCGGCACATCTTTCTTCCAATCTTGAGGCGAAGCAGCGTTTCGAACGTGAAGCGCGGGCGATCTCGTCTCTGAACCATCCGAACATCTGCACGCTGCACGACGTCGGCCACCAGGATGGGACTGATTTCCTGGTCATGGAATATCTCGAAGGCGAGACGCTGGCGGACCGGCTGGCTAAGGGTCCGCTGCCGCCGGAGCAAGTGCTGCGCTACGGGATCGACATTTGCGAAGGTCTGGAGAAAGCGCACAAGAGCGGAGTGGTGCATCGCGATCTGAAGCCGGGCAACATCATGTTGACCAAGGGCGGCGCCAAACTGATGGATTTTGGCTTGGCGAAGGCAATTCCGGCGCAGAACGCTCCGGCTTCAGCTCTGACTTCGGGTTTAACTTCTGCACTGACGTCTTCCTTGACGATGACGATGTCCGGGCCATCGGCAGGGCAGCCGCTGACGGCGCAGGGGATGTTGGTGGGGACGTTCCAGTACATGGCGCCGGAGCAGATCGAAGGGCACGAGGCGGACGCGCGCTCCGACATCTTTGCCCTGGGAGCGGTGCTGTACGAAATGGCGTCAGGCAAGCGGGCGTTTACGGGCAAGACTCAGGCGAGCGTGGTGGCGGCGATTTTGGCGTCCGAGCCGCAGCCGATCTCGGCGGTGCAGCCGATGTCGCCGCCGGCGCTGGATCGCGTGGTGCGGATCTGCCTGGCCAAGGATCCCGATGAGCGCTGGCAGACGGCGCATGACGTCCGGCTGCAACTGGAATGGATCGCCGAAGCCGGTTCGCAGGCGGGGGTTCCGGCGCCGGTTGCGGCGCGACGAAAGAGCCGGGAGCGGATTTGGATGTTGGCGGCAGTCACGGCAGGAGTGCTGGCGATTGGGCTGGCAATCGTGTCGGGCTGGCAGTTTCTGCATAGCAGAAACGTGGAGCTGTTGCAGCGCAGCTTGATTACGCCGATGCCGGATACCATTATGGCGGCGACTCATGTGGCGGTGTCTCCCGACGGCACGAAGCTGGTTTATCAGGGCAAGAAAGCCAAGGGAGAGCAAAGCTTGTGGATACGGCCGCTGGATTCCCTGACGGCGCAGGAACTGGCGGGCACGACGGGGGCAATCTATCCGTTCTGGTCTCCAGACAGCCGCTTTGTTGGATTTTTTGCCGATGGGAAGCTGAAAAAGATTGATGCCGCGGGTGGCGCGGTGATGACCCTGTGCGATGCGCATAACGGACGCGGAGGGAGTTGGAGCAAGACGGGAGTGATTCTGTTTACTCCTGCCTCGTCCGGCGGTCTGTTCCAGGTTTCTGAAGACGGAGGGACGGCGACCGAGGTCTGGACGACCGACAAGGCAGGCACCGACCGGTACCCTTGGTTTCTCCCGGACGGAAAGTCGTTCCTGTTTTATTACACGGAAAAATCATTGAACGACCGGGTCTCAAAACAGCCGAACGACAAAGTCTCCGGCATTTACACCATGCGCCTGGGAGACAAGGCGCCTAAACTTCTGGTGCAAGGCGACACGGCTGCGGTTTATGCGGAGGGCGGCTACATTCTTTACATCCGCGAAGACAATCTGCTGGCGGCGAAGTTCGACGCCGCGAGCATGAAAATGACGGGGGCGCCGGTGCCGGTGGCGGAGAAGGTGGGGAGCGAGAGCGGGCGGCAGAAGGGCGCATTCGCGATTTCGCGGAATGGTGTGTTGGTGTATTCGAACGACACTGCGGGCGACAGCTCCACGCTCGACTGGTATGACCTGACGGGCAAGAAGCTGGAAACCCTGGGGCCTCCGGCCGTGTATGGCTATCCCCGGATCTCGCCGAATGGCGATTGGGTTGCGTTCAAATTGCCCACGGCGCAGGCGTCGGGAAATAACATCTGGGTGAGGGACCTAAAGCGCGGCACGCAGTCGCGGCTGAGCTTTGGCGAGGATGACAACAATGTGAAGGCGGTCTGGTCGCCGGATGGAAAGCGCATCGCTTACAGTTCCAATAAAGGAATTGTGATCAAGGACTCGACTGGTCTGGGTGCGGAAGATCTGCTGGCAGGGACCGCGGCGCTCGATTACCCCGAGGATTGGTCTCCGGACGGCTCCGAACTCGTTTTTTTCCGGACGTCAACGCCCGTGTACCACCCCTTTGTCTATTCATTCAAAGAGCAGAAGGTGCGGGAATTGATGCCCGCGAAGTTCATCACGGTCAACGTGCGGTTTTCGCCAGATGGCAAATGGATTGTCTTTCAGGACATGGATAGCGGGCGAAGCGAGATCTACGTGATGCCGTATCCCGGTCTGGATGGCAAGTACCAGATCTCGGTGAAAGGCGGGGTGCAGCCATTGTGGAGGCGGGACGGCAAAGGCATTTTCTTCGTGGATTTCGACGGCGCGATGACGAGCGTCGAAATCAAAAGCTTCCAGCCGTTCACGGCGGGCAATCCGGTCACCATGTTTACGCCGCACATTGCCAGAATACAGACTTCTTTCACGCTCTACGATGTCGCGGCGGATGATAAGCGGTTCCTGATCGAGGGGGCAGTGGATAATGCCAAAGAAGTGCCGCTGGTGTTGGTGAACAACTGGGAAGCGGGACTGAAGAAGAAGTGAGGGCGCCGGGATTCGGGGCTGTCGTCTGGAGACAAGGCGGTTTTGAGGCAAGGTTTTGAGGTTACCAAGGGCACTTTCGATCCGAAAGTCGCCCACTCCCAACAGGCTAGGAACGGACGTAACCGGTTACTTCGACGGGAATCGTTGACTTCGATTGGTGGACAAGGTAGTTTCGCGTTATCTCTCTTCTTTTGTCTGAAGGATAACGCTTGGCGCGGAAAATACTGCTCGCCGATGATAGTGTGACGGCCCAGAACATGGGGCGAAAAATCCTGGCCGATGCCGGGTATGAAGTCATCACCGTCAACAATGGATCCGCGGCGCTGAAGCGGGTCACCGAAAGCAAACCCGACTTGATTGTGCTGGACGTGTACATGCCTGGATACAGCGGGCTGGAAGTGTGCCAGCGGCTGAAGGATTCGGACGACACGGCGCACATTCCGGTGCTGCTGACGGTGGGAAAACTGGAACCGTTCAAGCCGGACGATGCGCGGCGGGTGCGAGCCGACGCTCATATTGTGAAGCCGTTTGAAGCGAGCGAGTTGCTGACGGCGGTGATGAAACTGGAAGACCGCGTGGTGGCCACGAAAGCCGAGGGATCGCGGCACGGCGCCGAGAATGGAAGGAATGCTCCGGGAACGGACACGGGATGGAAGAGCCGGCTAGGCTTTCCTTCGAAGAAAAAGAAAGAAGACGCGGAAGACGAGGGCGCGGCGGGAGGAAACTTCCGCGAATTCCGCAGCGGCAAGGGCAAGAGCAACGCGAGCGAAGCGGCGGGGGAGAAGGCGGCGTCGAGACGGGGAGCAAATCCGGTTTCCAACATCACGCCAGAGGAATTGGACGCGCTCAGCGCGGTGGCCGCGAAGCTGGATGGAGCGAGTCCGGCGGTTGAAAAATCAGCGGTGGCAGCAGTAGCAACAGCAGTACCGGTCGTAGTTCCGACAGCAGTTCCGGTCGTAGTGCCGACAGCGGTACCGACCGACAGCGCCAAAGCGGACAGCGGAGTAGCTGTTCCGGTGGAAGCACCTGCGGCGAAGATTGCGGCGGCGAGAACTGAAGTGAAGGGTTTCGCTGTAGTGGCGAGCGCGGCGGTTGAAGCGGTCGCGGCGAAAGAAGAGAGAGCGGACGTTGCTGCGAGCGTCGATTCGGCGAGCTTTGATTCTGTCGCGTTGGCGGTTGCTGTTCCGGTTTCTGCGGTCGAAGTCAGAAATGAAATCGGGATTTCAGTCGAACATCTGGAAGTGGCGGCGGAAAGGCCAGCGGTCGCTGATACGACCGCTACTAGCACTTCGATGGTTGTTGCGGAAAATCGGAATTCGGAAAATCAGAGTTCAGAGGCCAGCGCCGCAGCTGTGGTGAACTCGACCGCGCCGGCGCAAGAACCGGCTCTGGTTGAACAAAGCGCCCAACCAGTTTTTGGTTCCGCCGCCGCTGCGGTCGTTGCTTCTTCCACGTCATCGGATGCCAGTGCGGCTCTGACGAACGCCGCGGAATCCAGGGGTGAAACAGCAGAGACGCCGGAACCGAAGGTTGAGGCGTTGCCCGCGGAAGACTCAGTCGTTCCGGTTGCGGTACGAGCGCCAGAGGCGGACGCCGAAGGCCTATCGCCGAGCGATGAGGAACTGGCCCAGGCATTGCGGTTGCTGACTCCCTCGGTGAACGCGGAGATGGCGAGTGGAACGGCAACGGCAGGCGGTCCGCGATGGGTGGCGGAGTCGATAGCATTGAGCGGCGAGGAAGCGGCGATTTCGCTGGAAGCGGAAATGTTCGGCAGCTTTGCGGCAAAACCGAGCGTCGAAGCGGAAGCGGGGCGGCGGATCACGGGAGTTTCCGCGATTACGGCGGCGGTGGAAACAAGATTGGCAGCCGTGGGACTGGGGGCTGGCGCGAGCGCTCTGCCGGCGCCGGAAAGCACGGCAGCATTGACTTCGGCAGCAATGACTTCGCCGGTGGGGGCTTTCGGGGATGCCGAAGCTGAGCAGCAGAATGATTCGGCAGGCGCTCCAGAGAAAACGGCGGAGAAAGTTTCGGAGGCGATAGTTACAGAAGCGGGGGTTGCGGAAGATCTTCCCACCGCAACGTTTGCCGGCGGTGGCGATAGTCGCGACGAGATTCGAGCGGAGTTTCGAGCGGCTGGGGACGCGAATGTTGTGGCCGCGCCGGAAACGACGGCGGTGGCGGCGGTGGCGGAATTCGTGACAGGAAACCGGGATTCGAGTTCACGGGCTGAGGCTGAGGAATCCATGAGCAAGGACGCGAAGTCGAATACGGAGAAATCGAACGGGCAGCAGGTATCCGAGCCAGCGGCCGCCGAGATCCGCGGTGAAATTGCAGAGATGGCGATGAGCATGGCCGCGGCGGCGGCGGCGGCAGAAGGTTCGGCGCCATCGCCTTCGACGGCGGGAGCGACATCGGGAACTATGGCATCGTCTTCAACGTCGTCGTCTTCTTCGTCTTCATCGGATGCGGGAGCGATTGCCAGTATCGTGGATAGCGTCATGGCCGATCTTCGCCCGAAGATCGTGGAAGAGATCGCGAAAAGGCTGGCAGGGAAGTAAGAACCAGTTTTCAGGTCGCGTCGCCCCTCAAAACATATTGTGTGAGTCGCCGCGACAAACCCCCTGCGGGTTTGACCCTTCTTTTCTTGCGCAGGTAAGATCAAAGATTCCACCCTTCCGCCAGGGAAACCTGCCGAGCGGTGCTCGGCTGGACAGGTGAGGGCACCTGTCCCTACGTAAACCTGGGCGGCCGAGGGCGGCCGTCCCTACGCTGGCGCTGGAATTACATACACAACATGCCGCACGAATTGCCTAAAGCTTACGAACCGGGCGCGATTGAAGCGCGCTGGGCCGAGTATTGGGTCCGGGAAAAACTGTTTCATGTGGAGACGCCCGCGCCTGGCTCCTCCGAAGCGGGCTCGTCCGAAAAAGAGGTGCGGCCGGTGTTCACGCTGCTGTTGCCTCCTCCGAATGTGACGGGGCGGTTGCATATGGGGCACATGCTCAACCAGA
>PMSZ01000349.1 GCA_003168235.1 Acidobacteriaceae bacterium | reverse complement strand
CGAAGGTGATGAAGATGGCGGTATCGTCCCAATACGGCGAATTCTGAACCAGGTCGACGATCTTCTTCGTGTACAACTCAAACACGTTGAGCTTCGAAGAAGAAGGATGCCCATCGGCATAACCGCTAGGCTTGGTGATCGAAACCGCAGGCAAGGTTCCTGCGGCGATATCCGAATACAAGTCAACCACATCTTTCATGTGGGCTGCGACTTGCTTCGGGTTCGACATGATGGAGCTGTCGTACTGGAATGGGTTGCAGATGTTGCAATATTCGTCGGCGTTCGGCCCATTGGTTCCATAATTTAACTGATATGGGTCGGGCACGTAGTTGTTCCACTGATCGCCATAGTATTTCCAGGAAATACCGCTGGCGTTGAGGTCATCGCCGATGCTGGGCGTTGACGAGGGTGGAACCGTGAACGGCGTGTTGGCCGGATTCTGGTCGATATAGGCATTGTTGCCATTGCCGAACCAGCCCGGGTTGTAGTTGTTGAGCAGGTAGTAGTGGCCAGGTTCGCAGTGTGGGTCGATACCCAGCGACTTGAGATAGCTGATGACCGGCCCGACGCCGGGCTGTGACGTGTCTGAGCAATTGCTGTACGATCCGCCGCCATAAACGGGAGAAGGGGAGTAAGGCGGTGGGTAACCGGCGTTATAACTTTCACCATAGCCGTCTTCGCTGTACCAGTTGTTGGTACCCGACGCCGGGTTTGGGTTTTCGATTTCATTGACTACACCCTCGTCTGGATTGGGCCCTCCGTCATAGCGCTGGGTAAACACCTTTTTGTTATTCGGCGGTTTGGCGGGATTGCCATTGCTATCGCTGAACCAGATGGCGTCGGCATGGCCGAACATAATGTGATTGGGCCCAGTGCCTCCAATAAATGATTGGTGGAAGTTGTCGCTCATCGTGTACTGATCGGCAAGGCTCTTGAAGTAGGGAACATCGCCGGTCTGAACGTTGTAAAAGCCCAGCGAGGTCGATCCTTCGCCGGTGGTCTGGGCGTCAGGAATATTCGACAAGTAATTGTAGGTGAAGCAGGGAAGCTGGCCACCATCGGCGGAACAAAGCGGCGGCTGCGCGATGCCGTTGGTGCCGGCTCCTACAGTGACTTCAACATAAGAAAACAGTTGGCCGTTGCAACCGGAGGGATTAGCGCCCGTGGCCTGAGATATGCTGCAATTCAGCTGCTGCCACATCTGGTAGAAGCGGTGAACGGGGCTGGCCGCATAATCGTTGTAAAGGAATGTCGTCCCGTTGGTGAGCTGGAACGGGCCGGCTGGCAAGGTTGTCACGTCGGTGATGCGCTCATCCGGCGTATATTTTTTTTCTCCTGTGCCTCCGCTGGCTAAGGCGGCATACTGACCTGTCGGCAATCCGACTTCTGAAACTTCGGCACATTGCACTGGGGAAAGTTTCGGCAACGATGGACATGGAGCAGGGCCGGTGAAATAACCGTTGGCGCCCGAGGGACCGCCGACGAGTGGCGCCGGCAGAATGTTGCTGGGATATTCCTGCGTCGGCGGGGTCAGCAGGAAGCTATCGGTATCGGTGGCGAAAAACTGTTGCGCGTTGTTGAAGTTCGGACCGGGAATGGCGGCTTTGCTGCCATTCAGCGCGATAATGCCTTCCGAAAGGAGATTATTTACGGTCTCTCCATGCTTGGGTACATAGGTGGCGAAAACGTGATCAAAGCTGCGATTCTCTCCGATGATCACAATGACGTGCTTGATCGGGGTTGCGGTCGCAGCGTCGTGCGATTGTTGTGGTGTTGGCTGTGAAGCCGCGTTAGCAAAGGGAGCGCCGATGGCGAACTGGAACGTTGCAAGAGTTGCCAGTCCAAGTTGCAAGTATTGCACCGCCTTTGATGTAAATGATGTGCGTTTCATTTTTCCTCCCGCTTCTCTTTTGGCTCGCGTTGCTGGTTTTTGTCTCGGAACAAATTCGCTTCAAATCCTGTCCTCACCGGTCAGGGTTCTACGCGAATCAGTCCCATCATTCCTCCGTCTTCATGCTCTAAGAGGTGGCAATGGTAAGGAAAGTCACCAATGGTGTTGGGATCACGAAAATCCATTCGCACCCTGATGCTGGGATACGTGAGAGTTCTGCCGTTGTAATACGGGACGTTTACGGTATCGCGGAGAAAAGGCTCATTCACCGGCCTGCCCAGATAATCGAGCAGCAGGAAATGCAGCTGATGAATGTGAAAGGCATGAAGTTCGGCAGAGCGGTTTTCTATGATCCAATCTTCGACTGTTCCCTGCCTGGCAAGAATGTTGGGGACGCCGGATTTGGGATCGAACATCTGTGGAGTCTGGCCATCTACGGTGACATAGAACTCGGTGGCGCTCGTGGGATCGTTGGGATCGACGAGCTTTTCGGAGAAATACAATCTTCGCGTCCGCACTGGAGTGACAGTGCCGAGCCATGGCAACTGTGGCGGCGGAAGCGGTGAAGATGCCGCCGAAAGCTGGGAGGGTTCAACCGCATCTTTCGAAGCTACGACCGTGGCAAGCGCCCGATTGGGATCGTTCTCTCCGCTGGGGCCGGTATCGACAGTCTTTGTGACGAGAAGTCCCGAGACGCCGGAGGGAGGCCCTTTCACAATGAATTCCATACGCGCGCCGGGTGGAATTCCTAAGTGCGTTTGCCAATCGACGAAATCGCGTGCCAAGCCATTTTGGTTGAGAGGCACGCCATCCATCGCTACGAGGCCGAGCGGTTGCGGCGTTTGGCCATATAAGAGTTGCAGATTGAGGTAGGTGATTCCCGAGGCATTCAACACGCGCCAGAGCTGCTGCTCCTCCGGTTTCATCTCGATCAC
>PMSZ01000167.1 GCA_003168235.1 Acidobacteriaceae bacterium | reverse complement strand
TCGTGCCCTTTCAAAACAAATTCAAACTGCGCATTATCTACTTCTCGGGCAGGTTGGACTGAAAGAACTTCAGTGCGTTTTCTCCCATGATGAGGCGGATGTCGGAATCGGTGTAGCCCGCTTGCAGCATGGCGTCGGTGATTTGGACCAACCCAGTGGTATCGAAGGGTTCGGTGACGGCTCCGTCGAAATCGGAGCCGAGGGCTACGTGCTCGACTCCGACGCGATCGGAAACGTAGCGCATGGCTTTGACGATGGCGCGAGCATCGGTGCCGCAGGTTGCGATGTCCCAGTAGGCGATGCCGATCAAGCCGCCTTTGCTGGCGATGGCCTGAATCTGGTCGTCGGTGAGGTTGCGGTTGTTGTTGCAGGTGCCTTTTACGCCGGTGTGCGAAACGACCACGGGACGGGTGGCGATGGCGAGAACATCTTCGATGGTCTGGGGCGAGGCGTGCGCGAGATCGATGATCATGTGATGGGCTTCCATTTGGCGCACCCAGTCGCGACCTTTTTCGGTGAGCCCGGTCTTGTGGACGCCGGCAGACGAGCCTCCGATGTCGTTGTCGAAGAAATGGCTGGGCGACATCATGCGATATCCGGCGCGGTAGAGGACGTCGAGATTTTCGAGTTTGCCGTCCAAGGCGTGGGCACCCTCGATGGAGAGGAGTCCGGCGGTGAGGCGGTTATTACGCTGCCGGCGTTGCAGGTAGCTGAACAGATCAGCCGAAGTCTCAATCACAGTGAAGCCGCCCTCGGAGCCACGCGCGAAATCGTGCAGACGCCGGGCCTGATAGAGGGTGCGTTCGGTGAGACTGTTCCAGGTTCTTGGCGGCCAACGGTCGACGATCGCCAGCCAGTAGATCGAATCGGTTTTGTCGTCGTTGCTCTCGATGTTTAATCCGCGGGGAGTTTTGGTGGGCAGGGAGAAGACCTGCAGGGTCACGTTACCGTCGGCGAGGCGGGGAATGTCGACGTGGCCGTCCTGGCTGCGCTCAAGCAGATCGCGGCCCCACAGAAGCGAATCGGCGTGAAGGTCGATGATGGTGAGTTGCTTGTGGAGGTCGAAGGCCTTCTCGGATGCCGAATAAGGCGGCTTCTTGACCAGCTTGTTAAAGTCCCTATCGAGAAAGCGCGGGATCTCGGTGAAGCACGCGGCGGCGATGCAGAGAATCAAGACGGCGAATTGAAGGGAGCGTCGGAACACAAAACCTCCACTAACGAACTGCAAAGAGCCGCTACTTCCAGGGCAGAGGTTAGAGGTCAGATTGAAGAGGTAAGAAACCTCATAAAGCCACTAACTTCTGCAATTGGACCTCTTGCTCTGACCTGGTTAGCTTATTCCTTCCACTGTCGGCAGCGGTTAAAGCCGGTGTGAAAACCGGCGGTCTATCGCAGCGCTGAAGCGCTGAATCCCAAAACCTACTTCGATAAGAATCCCAGAGCTTCGCGAAAGAGGACGTCGAAACTGTGAGGACTCTTGCTACTGCGCGCGGCGAGCAGCGCTTTATCGGCTGCGGCGCGCTGATAGCCGAGATTGACTAGCGCGGAAATTACGTCTTCTTCCACCGGGGTTGCGGTTCGGGCGGCCATTTCGGATGCGGTGGTGGCGGGCGGGAGTTTGTCGCGGAGCTCCAACACCATGCGCTCGGCCGTTTTTCTGCCGATTCCTGGAATGCGCGTGAGACGCACGAGATCGCCTCCGCGAATGGCGGCAACCATCTCATCGGCGGGCATGCCGCTCAAGATTTTGATCGCCAGCGTCGGGCCGATTCCGCTGACGGTGAGCAGTTTTTCGAAAAGATGTTTTTCGGCGAGACGCAAGAATCCGTACAGGCTGAGAGCGTCCTCGCGAACATGGGTGTGGATGTGGAGCGCGACCTCGGCGCCGGCGGCCGGCATTTCGGTGAAGGTGGGAACGCTGATGGCGACATCATAGCCGACGCCGTGAGTTTCGACGATGGCCTGGTTAGGATGTTTGGCGAGCAGTGTTCCGCGGAGATGCGCGATCATTGGGATTATTGTACGGCGTTAGCAGCCAAAAGAACCCACGCGCAGGAGAATGCGAAGGCGAGCGCCAACCCCACGGCACCGCGGGAGTGGAGATTAGTGCTCAGTTTTCCGTGCGTTTCCACAGGAAGTTTTCGGACTCCACAGTTTTTACACAACCGAGGCGAAGTTTGCGATTGCGTAAATTTGCGTGCTGCTGCACAGTGCTTGCAGTCAAGCGTGAGATGTTCTGAAGCTGTTCCGAAAAAGGTTCGGCATTGCCGGTGATTTTCGAGAGTGAGTCACCGGGGGAAATTCGGCGCATGTCCAGTGTGCCGGTGCCCAGGGCTTCGCGGCCTCCTAAAACATTCTTCCTTCGGGAGGAATGGAATGCCGAGCTGTACCCTTGGGGCGCAAGCTCTGAGGTGAACGTTGATGCGAGGCACCGTCAAAGGTGCGAGCGCGCGACGGGCTTTCGCTGAGGCGAAAGACGGCAGCCGGAATATCCACGACAACAGTGCGGCTTGGGTGGCTGGCCCGAGCCGCATTTGTTTTTTACAGCGCTTACCTTCTACTACTTCACGCGGTGTCTGGCAGGCGATCTTAGACCCGCTATTCGACAGACGATTGTATGATAGAATATCTCCCAATCGGGGGATAATCCATGGGTGCATCGGCTCGGCTGACACGTCAGAAAATCTCGACCACGATCTCGCCGAGAGCACTTTTGTACCTGGAGCGGCTGATCAAAAAGGGCGACGCTCAGAAGCTTGCGGAGGCGATTGATCTGGCGATCGACCGGCTCCTCGCGTTCGAGAACCGCGAGCGGCTGGAAAATGACACTGCCGATTATTTCGCCAAACTGACCAAGAAGGAAGCCGCGGAGGAACGATCTCTGGAGGCGGCGCTGTCCCAAAGTTCGGTGGGGATAGACGTTGACAGCTAGCGTCTCACCCAGGCGCGGCGAGATTTGGACTGCGAATCTTGGATCGCCGCCGGTCCGGCATTGGGTGCTGGTAGTTTCGCTGGACGGGAGAAATCTCAGCGACAGAAGAGACACGGTGCTGATCGTTCCTCTCAGCAGTAGTGGGCCGGAGGGACCGACAGTGGTCCTGTTGCCGACTGGTGAGAGCGGACTCCCAGGTGCGTCGTTCGTCAAGGGCCATTTTATGCAATCGTTCCCCAAGCGAGGACTACTGGAACGCGAGCGACGCGTCCTGTCGAATACACGGATGCGTGAGGTGGTACTGGCCATTCGCCGGAGCTTTGACCCGGATGCTCCTTGGCCGGAGCGGTGAGTTTGCCGGTTGATAGGGCGTGGGGCGAACTGTTCATCAGGAGCGATTGGGATTGCCAGCCGAATTTACATAGGCTTCAACCGATTATTGTTGTCTTCCACACCTTTCCCACAGCAATGCAGCGCCTGTTCTATTCCCCGCAGCTCCTTTGACGCTCATAATCAGTGGGGAACCTTTGTGCGCCCCCAATGACTTCGAATTCTTCCGACAACTTTAAAGAGACGCTCAAGCAGCAGGCGGATATTGTCCGCATTGTGGGCGACTACGTTCGGTTGAAGAAGGCGGGGGCGCAAAATTTTTCGGGGCTTTGTCCGTTTCATGCGGAGAAGACGCCGTCGTTCTCGGTACATGCGACGCGGCAGTTTTTTCACTGCTTTGGGTGTGGCGAGTCGGGAGATGTCTTCACTTTTGTGCAGAAGGTGGAGAACATCAGTTTTCCGGAGACGGTGCGGCTGATTGCGCAGAAGCTGGGTGTGCCGATGCCGAAGGTCAGCTTCTCCAGTCCGGCGGAGGCGCGGGACGCGCAGCTTCGGATGGCCCTGCTGGATGTGCATGTGCGCGCGGCAGCGTTTTTTCAGGAGTGTTTGCGGCGGCCGGAAGGGGCGAACGCGCGGCAATATCTTAGGGACCGGGGGCTGGACGACGAGACGATTGCGCGCTTTCGGATTGGGTACGCTCCGGACTCGGGATTTGTGCTGCGGGATGCGTTGCGGCGGGAATTTGGCGAGGAGTTGTTGCGGGAGAGCGGGCTGTTTTCTTGGAAAGAAGAGAACAGGTCTCAGGTCTCAGGTGTCAGGTCTCAGGGAGAGCAGATCCTTCGCTCCGCTCAGGATGACAGTTCGGGGGAGAAGGAGATCCCTCGCTTCACTCGGGATGACAACAAAGAAAGGGATGACAAATCGGCAGGTGGCGGGGGAGGAACAGCAGCGATTTATTCCAAGTTTCGCAATCGGGTGATGTTTCCGATCTGCAATGACCAGGGGAAGGTGATTGCGTTTACGGGGCGGACGCTTTCTGCGGATGAGAAAGCGGGGCCGAAATATTTGAATTCTCCGGAGACTGCGATTTATTCGAAGTCGCGGGTGTTGTTCAATCTGGACAATGCGAAGGAAATGATCCGGAAGACGGATTACTCGATTCTGGTTGAAGGGCAGATGGACTGCATTTCGGTGTATGCGGCGGGATTTCACAACGTGATTGCATCGTCGGGGACGGCGTTCACGGAGTTGCAGGCGAAACTGCTGGGGCGATTTTCGAAGAATGTGATCGTGAACTTCGATCCCGATACGGCGGGGGCGCGGGCGACGGAGCGCACGCTGGGGTTGCTGGTTGAGGAAGAATTCAACATCCGCGTGCTCACGCTGGAAACGGGATTCGATCCGGACCTATTTATCCGGCGCAAGGGCAAAGATGCTTATGGCGCGGCGCTGCGGAATGCGCAGAAATATTTCGATTATCTGATTGACCGCGCGCGCGCGATGTTTCCAGCGCGGAACGCGGACAGCAAGGTGAAGGCGGTGAACCATCTGTTGCCGCATATTCAGCGGGTGCCGAACCGGATTGTGCGGGACGGACTGGCGCTGGAGATGGCGCAGAAGCTGGGGATTGATTCGGCAGTACTGCGGCAGGAGTTGAAACATGCGGCGACGACGCGGTCGGCCGCGGCGGTCAAGACTCCGGTGGAGAGCCAGATTACGGGGGCGGAACGGGTGTTGATCCGAGCGCTCGCGTCGGCGACGGAGATGCAGGCGAGCGGTGCGCGGAGTTCGGGGCGGGATGGGGCGGAGGAGGAGTTCGATCCGGCACGACAGGCACAGTACGCATTGCAGGCGGAGCATTTATATGAAGGGCTGGCGTCGCAATCGCTGATGGAAAAGCTGCTGGCGGCGGAGCCGGGAGCGGATGTGCTGGCGGTGGCGACGAGCGAGGAAGACCGGCGGCTATTGGCGTCGATCCTGATGGATGAACAAGAGGAGTTGACGGCGGAGACGGTGGAAGGCGCGGTGCGGGCATTGCGGAGGATTTATCTGCGACGGCGGCTGGAGGAAGTGCAGATGGCGTTACAGCGTCCGGGGGTTGCGATGGCGGAAAAACAGGCGCTTTTGCAGGAGAAAGTGCGGTTGAAGCGGGCATTGATGGATCCAGGGTTGGGAGAGGTGACGGGGAAGGCGAGTTAGCGGGTGGTCGGATTTTCGGTCGATTCCGCCGCGGATAGCGCGGAAAGGACACGAACATCGGGCAGGGTGGGATGTCCTAAGTAAATGTTGATAGGGAGTTTGGAACGAAACGGGCGTTAAAGACATCTAAGAAATAGGCGGAACACGTGGCGTGCTATACTTTTAGGGTTTGTGCGCCTCGCGCGGAAACTCCGTAAATACTCCCACCGCTGAACAGTTTGGCGTCCGCGAACCGGCGGGCGTCACGAGGATAATCTTTCTTGGCATTAGATGACAAGTACGACGACATAAAAAAGCTGATCGACGCAGGCAAAGAGAAGGGATATCTGACCTATGATCAGGTCAACGACCTTATCCCGCACGATGTGCACTCTCCTGAAGACCTGGAAGATCTGCTAACCACGATCGGAACGCAAGGAATCGATGTACTCGAAAGCTCGAAAGGGCCGACGACCGATCTGGAAAAAAAATTCGAAGAAGTAGACGACACCTCCGACGACCTTGAGCTCGATCTAACCCCGGGAGCTCTGGAAAAAACTAACGATCCCGTCCGCATGTATTTGCGGGAGATGGGCACAGTTCCCTTGCTGACGCGTGAAGGCGAAGTCGAAATCGCCAAGCGCATTGAGCGCGGGCAGTTGCGCGTGCTGAAGGCGATTTCGCGCTCGCCGATTGTGATTCGTGAAC
>PMSZ01000065.1 GCA_003168235.1 Acidobacteriaceae bacterium | reverse complement strand
GACTCCCGCCGCCTCCACCATAAATAAGTCGTTTAATATAAACGGCTTATCAGATCGGACTCAAAAATCAGACCAAAACTGTACAGTCACTGTACAGTCGCCCTCTGGATTTTTGCCCCACTTCAGCAAATCGAGCACAATCCGAGCTGAAGTCGGGGAGTCCCTATGCTGTCTGTCTATACCCGCCACCATCCCAGTTGTAAGAATGCCGGCGACAAAACCTGGCGCCGCTGCAACTGCCCCAAGTGGGTCTGGGGATCGCAAAACGGTCAATTCATCCGTCAGAGCGCAAAGACCCATAGCTGGGAAGCGGCAGAGGAACTTCGCCAGCAGCTGACCGAAGCGTTGCCTCAGCCTAGTCGGCCGACGCCGGAGATGCCGTCCAATCCGGTTTTGGCTGCGCCAACCTCGGCGCAGCCGCGTGTCGCGCCTCGACTGGCGGCCGAAGAGATCACCCCGGTCCAGCATCGGAAACCAAGAGTCACGGTCGAGGACGCTGTCGAGGCATACCTGGCTGATGCCCGCAGCCGGGAACTGGAATCCTCCACGCTTTCAAAACTCGAGACCATCTTCCGCAAGCAGTTCCTCGTCTGGAGCCGGATCGAAGGCATTGACTACCTCGACCAGATCGAGCTCGATGCGCTGCTAAATTTCCGCAACACCTGGAAGGACGGAAAGCTGGCCAAGCAGAAGAAACAGAGCCGCCTGATCGGATTCTTCTGGGCCTGCGTCCGCCGCGGCTATATCGCACAGAATCCTTGCATGGGTCTGGGCAAGATCAAGGTCGTTCAAATCCCCACCGATTACTTCCCCCGGGACGAATTCCAGAGGATACTCGACGCGACTCATGTCTACGGAGATCCTCGCGGCGGATTCATCCCCATTGAAGACTTGAGGACTCGTCTCCGCACCATGACTCTGTTGATGCGCTGGAGCGGGTTGCGCATCCGCGACGCCATCACGTTCGAACGCCACCACCTGCAGGGCGACAGTCTTCTCCTCTACCAAGCGAAAACGGGAACTCCGGTCTATGTTCCGCTCCCTCCCTACGTGGTCGATGCCCTCGACAATGTGCCGCCTGGCCCAAAGCCCAATCCCCGTTACTTCTTCTGGAGCGGCAACGGCGATCCTAAGAGCGCGGTCGCCAACTGGCAGCGAAGCTATCGCCGTCTGTTCGAGCTGGCAGACATCAGGAAGCCAGATGGCGAGGTCAAGCGCTGTCACCCGCACATGTTCCGCGACACTTTTGCGGTCGAGATGCTGCTCGCCGGCGTTCCCATCGATCAGGTCTCGCTTCTGCTCGGCCATGCTTCAGTGAAGATCACCGAAAAAAGCTATGCTCCTTTCGTGAAGGCGAGACAGATCCAGCTTCAGGAGAGCGTACGCAATGCCTGGCTCGTGGGCCAGTCCCCGGAACCGGACCCGACACGGGCCCCGAAAAATTCTTCAACCAACGCGCAGCGGTCCGTGGACCCGAGGAAGGGCTGGCAGCTGATCCGCACCGCGCACCGCCCCGGTGCTACTGGAGACGAGCACCGGCATATCTCGCCATGTGATTCTGAACGCGCTCATAAACCCGGCTCCAGTTCGCGTCGATCGCCTGGAAAAATCGCTCGGGCAAATGATCGTTGAGGACGCGGGTGCGGAACCAGGTGCGGAAGAACATCGATTCCATGACATCGTCGTTGACATCTTTGCAGAACTCGATCGCATTCTGAAGATGTTCGACGGCCAGAGGCATCTCCCATTCCGCTTCTTCTTTCGACGCTGGCGCTTTTCCGAGCCACGTCTCCGGAATCGCCCTTGCTGATTCGATCTTTGCGATACGCTTTTCGATTGACGGGTTCCATGAGGGAGTTGGCAGATCATCATAGAATTCCTCCAACAGACCTCGGAGCTCAGCCACATCCGCACCGAACTTCTCACGCAGGCGTTCGCCATCCTCCGGGAGGATATGGAGTCGCTTCGCCAGTTGAGACAACCATGCGTTGAAGAACACGCCCTCCATCGCAAATGAACTGATCCCCTCTTCATGCGCTTCAAGCGTCGCAACACCGAGTTCGGAAACCGCGAAGCGCTTCCTGTTGGCCAATTCGGAGCGGCCCGATTCGTGAAGCAGCGTGTAACAAAGATCGATGGCCCGCTCATCTGCCTCTGCCCGCCGGCGATACTCGCGCAGGGCTTCCTTCCAATCGCGGTGCTGTTCGGGCGTCAGGAGATGGCGATTCTCGTCCGTGACAATTCGGCCGGTTCTGGAAAACGCGTAGATCAAATCGGGGCTGACGTGGCTTCTGTGGAAGACCAATCTGAGGTCATCCGTGAGTTCCTGCCGAAGGGACTTTGCTACTTCGGCAGGCATATCTGGCGCCAACACGCCGGTAAGGGCCGAACGCCGGACGATTTGTAGCCCCGGCTTCCCTGCCGATTGTCGAGCCTTCTGCTTTGCCATCTTCCACTCCCGCACCTTCGATTCTACGTTTGCCTGTTTCATCTCTTGAAGCCGTCCATGCATTCGAATCCCGATTTGACCGAGCTTTGAGCGTGCGTTACTTGTAACTCGAGCGCATTTTGAGGTTCGTGAGGTCGCTCTTGTGTTTCGCCCTTTGCTTCCTCATACCGGTTTACACAACCACGAATTAAAAGGAGTCCCGAATGGAACTTCAACTGGAACCAACATATGGCGCAACACCGGCCATCGAGCGACAGTCATCACTGGGTGTCCCAGCTCTTGAAACACACTATACGGTCGCTGAACTCTCTAGGCTCTGGTTTTTCAGTGAAAACACGATCAGACGCCTATTCGCCAAAGAGCCGGGAGTTGTAAAGATCGCTCATCCACATACGAGGGCCAAGAGAGGCTATACCACCATGAGAATTCCTGAACGAATTGCCCAACGTGTCCACCGACGCCTCCAGGGCTTGTCGTGATGGCTTTACCTGAACCTCTCAGGAAATCCGTTTCGCAGCTCCACTTGAAAAGACGTGCGAGACTCGCGATCAGTTCCTGCGAAACTGCGAATTTGACCGAGTCCTGAATCAGAGACATGCTCATTTCTGTTTTAGGAGGCTCTGGTGAAAGGACGAGAGGAGCGATTCGGAGTTGCCATCGCGTTGACGTTCATTGACGTGCTCAGGATGCAGGTGTACTCCGATCTCCGGAATTCCGGTTAAGACCGAATGCTTTCGATACTGCGGATTCCCGCTGACCTACAGGAGTGACTCAATGTTTGATTCGCTTGAGGAACTTGCCCGCAAGCTCGCGGCAACGGGCTACTTCATCGATCCCGTGATGGTGCAGGTCGTCTATCTGGCCGCGAAGCTCCAGAAGCCTCTCCTGCTTGAGGGGCCCGCGGGGTCCGGGAAGACGCAACTTGCAATCTCAGTTGCCGCGGCTGCGAACACGCATGTCGAGCGGCTCCAGTGCTATCGCGGCGTGACCGAGGATAAGGCCATTGGTCGCTTCGATGAGGGTCTGCAGCGGCTCTACATGGAGTTCTCGAAGGGCCAGCACGAGAACTGGCAGATGGTGCAGGCGAACCTCAAGGGGCGGGACTTCTTTCGGCCCGG
>PMSZ01000461.1 GCA_003168235.1 Acidobacteriaceae bacterium | reverse complement strand
CTTGAATACTGCGCGCTTGCTGGCTCTTATGCTTCTGATAGTTGCACAGGTGTGGGCACAGGACCCGTCGTCCTCGGCCGCGATTTCTAAAATCCGCAACGAAGTTGACGTGCGAAAAGTCGACGATGCGCGAAGCGAAGGTGGAGTGCCCGGCAACGATAGAGATGACCCACGCGGAGAACCCAGCCAAATCGCGCCCGCGAACGACTCGCTGTCCGCCGTTACCTTAGTCTCACTTCCGGACGCTCCCGCGCCACAACCCGTACACCGACCTGTCATCGACAGGAAGTTCATCGCTGTAATGTTGGCACTCGGCGGTGCTGAGACCTTGCGCTTCACGACGCACGATCTGGTCCTCAATCACGAGTTTGCCGCCGGAGCTCCCTGGGTCACGAGCGTCCCTAAGAACGACCATCTGGTCGCCAAGTACGGGGGCATTTATGCCGCCGAAGTGCTCGTGGCTTACGAGCTCAAGAAGCAGCATTCCTGGCTTCCCGGCGACAAGTTCATCCGAAAACTCTGGTGGGCTTATCCTGCGGCCATGGTGCCGATCCACATCAAGAACGGAGTGCGGAGCATCCGTACGCAACCCCCGTCGTGTCCCCCTGACGAATGCCAGTCGCAATAAATTTATACGCGGATCTACCCGAGCATCTTCAAAATGATCTCGGCCGCCGCGTCCGCCGGATGCGCGTCGCCGCTCCCACGCCGCAGCCGCCGCTTCACTTCCGCCAGCCGTTCGATCATCCGTGTCCGCGCTTCGCCATCGGGGATGATCTTGTTCATCTCCGCCACGATGTATTCCGCCTTGAACTTATGCTGCACCAGTTCGGGCACGACCTCCTCCTCGGCAATTAGGTTGACCATGGCAAAGTAAGGAACTTTCACCCGCGGCTTGCCCAGCGCATAAGTCAACGCCGACACACGGTACACCATGACAAACGGAGTGCCCATCAGCGCAGCTTCGACCGTGGCGGTGCCGCTGGCGACGACCGCCGCGCGCGAGTGGAACAGAGAGGCTCGAGCGTCCCTGGTCAACGCAATGAACGGCCCGATCTTGCGCTTGGCCACGTGACTGTAGAAAAAAAGCTGGTCGTGTACCCACTCCAATTCCAGCGTGGAAGCCACAGGCAGCACAAACTGAAAATCCTTGCCCAGCAGTCGCACGGCGTCGATCATTGCAGGCAGGTTCAACCGGAACTCCTTGGGTCGGCTGCCCGGTAGAATCGCAATCCACGGCTTCTCCGGATCCAGCCCGTATCGATTTGCGAACTGCTCGCGAGATATGTCCGGCGCGGGGAGATCAGCCAGCGGGTGCCCGACAAACGTCGCGTCCACTCCGCGATCGCGATAGAACTTTTCTTCAAAGGGAAAAATAACCAGCGCCTTGTCCACGTATTTGCGCAGAAGTTTGACTCGTCCCTGCCGCCAAGCCCAGAACTGGGGACAGACGTAATAAACAACGGGAATCCCGCGGCGACGCATCTGCCGCGCCACGCGCCAGTTGAACGCCGGAGCGTCGATGACGACGGCAACAGAGGGATGCCGCTCATCTGCCGCGCGAATCAGGTTCCTATAGAGCCCGAGAATTTTCGGAAGATGGCTGACGATCTCGGTGATGCCGACGACGGCCAAATCCTTGGCATCGACAATGATGTCGCATCCGGCCGCACGCATGCGTTCGCCGCCCGCACCGAAGAAATCCACGCTCGTGTGGGGACGAACGACTCGCCGCAGCGCTTCAATCAGCTGCGCCCCATACATTTCACCCGAGGCTTCACCGGCGGAGATCAGGAATTTCACGGGCCAATTGTAAATGCCGGCGTTTTCCGCGACGGCTCTAGTGGTCGGCGCTAACCGTAGGTTCAGCGATGTTCGCGGTCGAGGGCGCCCGCGCCACACTANNTGCCCCTTGTGCATCACGATGATCTTGTCGGCGCGCTGGATGGTCGAAAGCCGATGCGCGATGATCAGCGATGTGCGGCCTTCGACCATTCGGTCGAGCGCGGCGCGGACGCGGAACTCGGTCTCAGTATCTACGCTCGAAGTCGCCTCATCCAGAATCAGAATCTTCGGATTGTGCGCCAGTGCCCGCGCGAAACTGATCAACTGTTTCTGTCCCGTCGAAAGCGTCGAGCCGCGTTCGCGCACTACTTCCTTGAAGCCTCCGGGCAAGGTGCGAATAAAGTCGGCGACGTTGACGTCTTCCGCGGCCTGCTCCACGTCCGCGTCTTGAATGCGCGCCGTTCCCAGCCGTATGTTGCCCTCGACGGTGCCGCTGAAAAGAAATGGATCCTGCAAGACGATGCCAAAACGGCCGCGCAACTCGTCGAGATTCATCTCTCTGATATCGACGCCGTCGATGCGAATCGCTCCCCGCTGCACGTCGTAGAAGCGCATCAGCAACGAGATGAGCGTAGTCTTGCCCGCTCCGGTATGGCCGACAACGGCGACCGTCTCGCCCGGTTCAAGCGCAAAGTTAACGTCGCGCAAAACCCAGTCAGGGTCATTTGCTGGTGGAGCGACGTGTGTTCCGGCTGCGTCGTCGAGAAGGATGGGAGCGCCGGTCTCTCCGCCGGTTTGTCCCGCGTTATAGGCAAACCACACGTGGTCAAACTCAATCCGTCCCGGCCCCTGCGGTTGTTTCGTAATCGGCGGCGAGGTCACTTCAATCTTCGTGTCCAACAATTTGAATACGCGCTCTCCCGCCGCCATCGCCGACTGCAGAATGTTGTACTTTTCGCTCAGATCCTGAATCGGGCGGAAAAACCTCTGTGCATACTGCATGAACGCGACCAGCACGCCAATCGACGCCACCCCTCTTATCACGTCGCCGCCGCCGAACCAGATGATGCTGGCAATGGCGACCGCCGACATGATTTCGACCGCCGGATAGTACAACGCGTAGGCGAGAATCGCGTCTTTGTAAGCCTCCATGTGCGAGGCGTTAATGTCGGAAAACCGGTGGTAGGCGCGCTTCTCGCGATTGAAAAGTTGCAGCACCAGCATGCCCGAAACCGCTTCCTGCAGGTAAGCGTTAATGCGGGCAATCGCCGTGCGAATACGCCGGTAAGAGTCGCGCACATTGTCGCGAAAAATCCGGGTTGCGTACACAATCAGCGGAAGCACGGCGAAAGCAATCAGCGCCAGCTTCCAGTTCATCTTCATCATGATGACGACGATGCCGGCGAGCACGAATACATCCTCAAAAATGGAAACCACACCCGCCGTAAACATTTCGTTCAGCGCATCGACGTCGGTGGTCACGCGCGTCACCAGCCGGCCCACAGGGTTCCTGTCGAAAAACGCGACTTGCATGTATTGCAGATGGCGGAAAATCTGACGGCGCAGATCGAACATCACCTTCTGCCCTGTCCACTGCATCAGGTAGGTCTGCAGAAATTCCAGCGCGAAGGTGAAAACAAGGATACCAATGTACAGTCCGCCGATCTGGGCAATGCCGGTTATCGGACTACTGCTCAGCCGGTCGCCAATCCAACTGTTGGAGTTGGGCGCTTTCGCCAGATATTTATCGATCGCGATCTTGGTGAGGAACGGCCCCAGCACGTCGAGGCCCGACTTCAGAATGATGGCCGCGAGCGCCACCACCACGTGCCATTTGTAAGGACGTAGATAGGTAAGCAGCCGACGCATCAGCCGCCCGTCGTACGCCTTCCCTAATACTTCTTCTTCCTGATTGGAAGCCATAGGCGTGCTTGAAAAATAACAAAAAGAAAAAGATTACCTTAAATAGATGGCGTAACGGGAAGTCGAATGAAAAAGGTTTCGGAGACGGGTTCTCTCCGAAGCGTCAGGGCGTCGGCAGGCACCTTGGGTTGGAGCCGCCTTAGTTTTTCCGCGCAGGCGTTTCGCTAATCTTGGTCGACGCGGTGGTTTTCGCCGGACGGCAGTCGCCGTTGCCCTGGCAGTTCGGGCACACGACCTTTTCATTCTGCTCGGCCATTTCATGCAGAAACGCAGAAAAAGTCTGGCCGCACTTCTCACATAGCTGGTCAATCGAGTCGCTCATAATGATTCCTCATTAAATCTACCTACGCATTGGATGGTCCACCGGAGAAGCGGACTCGCCTGTATTTTAAGCTACGGCCAGCCTGCTTATTATGAAAATCCCCTAGAATAAAGGACGTATGCCTTTGGGCCTTTACATCTCGGTCCCGTTCTGCCGGACCAAGTGCAGCTACTGCAACTTCGCCTCTGACGTTTTCTCGAAGTCGGCCTATGAAAACTATGTTGCACGCTTGGTTGAAGATGTTGCTGCGTGGCGCGAACTCGTGTCGAAACTGGGCTGCGCATTCGAATCTGCTTTCAAGGAGCCCGCCGACTCCATCTACCTCGGCGGAGGAACTCCGTCAATCCTCGATGGTGCGCAGTTGCTGCGCATTTTCGCCGCTGTGCGCGATCAATTTGCAGTTACAACCGACGCTGAGGTCACCGTCGAGTGCGCTCCCGGCACGCTGACTCCCACACTCATCGACACGTTACAGCAATGCGGAGTGAACCGGGTCAGCCTGGGCGTGCAGTCATTCGTCGATCAGGAAGCGCAATCGGTCGGGCGTTTGCACAAGCGCTCGACTGTTCTGGAAGAAATCGCCCGGCTTCGCCAGGCGGGAATTGACAACATCAGTATCGATTTGATTGCCGGGTTGCCGCACCAGACCGCTGAGAGCTGGGCCTTCTCGGTCGCGGAGACGATTGCGACCGGCGTTCCGCACGCCAGCGTTTACATGCTCGAAGTGGATGACGATTCACGTCTGGGCAGGGAACTGATCGCCGGGGGCGCCCGCTATCATGCCCACTTCGTCCCCGACGACGACGCGACCGCAGATTTCTATCAGCAGGCCTGTGAGATGCTGGCCTTGGCCGGCATCGCGCAGTACGAAATTTCCAACTTCGCCCGCGCCGAGGAGTTACAGTCGCGCCATAACTTGAAATATTGGACCCGCCGCCCCTACCTGGGCTTTGGCGTAGACGCCCACTCGATGCTGGAGGGGACGGTGGAGGGACGGTCGGCCTTGCCCGTCCGTTTCGCCACTCCCGAGTCTCTAGACGCTTACATGAATCGTGTGCCTCCTACGGTGACGCCGGTCTCCGCGCAGACGGCGATCGAAGAAAGCTTTTTCCTCGGCCTGCGTCTAAATCGCGGCATCGACCTCAACCGCATGCGAGCACAATTCGGAGCCGAGTTCGCGAGGGCAGGATCCTCCGCGAGCTCGCCGAATACGAATTGTTATCTTGAGGGAAGCGAAGGACCTGCAATTTGGGATTCTGCAATCCGGTCGGGTATAGAGGACGGCTTGCTCGAAGAACAAGGCGCGACGCTGCGCCTAACCCGGCGCGGACGCCTCTTATCCAATGAAGTATTTGCCCGGTTTCTTACCGAAGAAAGAAACAAAAGTGGGAACCAGTCACGTGAATCCACGTTAGTTGACCGATAACTGCCGTTCGGCGTTGGTCGTTGTTTACCCGGTCCCCACCATCTCAAAAACTTTGGGAAGGCCGATGCCCAAAATGGGAGGCTCAAATTCCAGAGCCTGTATCCCGGCCTCTCCCGAAGAACCCATCCAAACAATGCGAAACTGCGCCCGCGACGCGCCCAGCTGCACGTCCAGCGTTTCTCCCATTTGCACCTTCGAACGCACGCCGATCAGAACCGCTCCGCTATTGCTAACGTTGCGCACCCGAACAATCTCCGCAAAGGGACGCGCCAGCCTATCAACTCCCCAGATCCGTACCGGCAACTCGAGGTTCAGCCTGCGCTCTTTTCGCCGATCCATTTTGCGCTCCGATTTACGTTCGGGTTTCCGTTTAACGATGCAAGCGGATCATAACCAGGAACGACCGAAAGCGAAACATCACATCGGTTACTCAGGCAGGAGTGCCCGAAGTTACGTTGGGATTGGAGGCTGGATTATCGGGCGAGCGCAGCGCCGGTTGACATGCGGCATTTGCGGCATTTTGAGATGAAGTAAACGGACGATTCTACAATCCACCAAAGTAATCTGCTAGGGAGTGACCATCGCGAGCTCTGTCGCTGCCGTGGCTTGAGTCAGTTTTCCATCGAGCACGCTCCCGGCCCCCGAGGATCGCCGCACGAACCGCACGCTCCCGCGGATGCATCCGAGAAAGACGGTTGCGACGCCGCCCCGCCCTTCGACGAAACTGCGAACACCGAAAGCTGCGGCTCCAGTTTCTTGCTCTGGCATTTCGGGCACTCGGCCTTTTGTTTGCCAAAGAGCAGGGCCTCAAACTCGTGCTGACAATCTTTGCAGATGTACTCGAAGATGGGCATAGGGAAAACTCCGCGAGAGAAAATTGCTAGGTTCTATTTAAAATCAAGGTGTGGGCACTTCGCAAACTCCCGATTCGCAAAACAACGATTCGCATAACGATGATTTGCAGAGCAACGACTCCCACCGCTTCACGCCCCGCCGTTGGCTGCGTGGCGGCCACGTCCAAACCGTTGCCAGCTTTCTGATTCAGCGAGGCATCCATCTTCCCGCGCCCGAGGAGCGCCTAGTCGAAGTGGCGCCCGCCATCAAGGTCCTCTGCCATTGTCACTGGCAAGCGGATCGCGCCCGCGCGTTGACCATCATCATCGTGCACGGACTCGAAGGCTCGAGCGAGTCGCAATACATGCTCGGCATCACGCAAAAGGCGCTCGCCGCCGGAATGAACGTAATCCGCTACAACCAGCGCAATTGTGGAGGCACGGACGCGCTCGCCCCCGTTCTCTATCACTCCGGCCTATCGAGCGACGTTGCCGTTGTGGCGAATGAAATCATCGCCCGCGACGGCGTTTCGCGGCTGGCGCTGGTGGGATTTTCCATGGGCGGCAACATCGTGTTGAAACTCGCGGGCGAGTGGGGAGCGCATGCTCCTCCGCAGCTTCGCGCGGTCGCCGTGTGTTGCCCGGCTCTCGATCTCTCGGTGTCGGCCGATACGCTCCACGAGCCGTCGAACCGCATCTACGAAACGTATTTTCTCTGGGCGCTTCGCCGCCGAATGCAACAGAAAGCCCGTCTGTTTCCCGGACACTTCGATACGAGCCGTCTGCAGGGCATCCGAAGCCTGCGCGAATTTGACGACAAGATCACGGCCTACTACTGCGGTTTTACCGGCGTCGACGATTACTATGACCGCGCTTCAGCTGCGCACACGGTCGAGCAGATTGCGGTGCCGACGCTGGTGTTGTATGCCGCGAACGACCCCTTCATCCGCATCACGCAAGAGACAAGGCGCAAGATGGCGTTGAACCCGAACATCAAGTTCGTGGAAACGGCCGATGGTGGTCACTGCGCTTTCATCGGAGTGCCAGCGCGCGGCGCTGTCGGAGGCAATGGCAACAATAACGCGGTGGGTTCCGACGACGGATACTGGGCGGAGCGCGAGATCGTAAACTTCTTGCGCCGCTACTGAACAGCGCCTGGCAAAGTGTGGCGCGGGAGTTCGCGCCCGAGCTTCCGCGACAGGAAAGGATGTTTGGAGCAAGCGATGCCGGGTCAGAGTTCCCCCCGAGCGATGAGGTTCTAATGGACGCCGATTTCTCAATCGAGCTGAGCCAGGAAGATCCGGTGCTGGATTTTCCCTGGAAAGATCCCGCGGGCAAGCTCGCCTATGTCGACCTGAAGCGGCATCCTGAGTTATTGCCGAAGATCGAAGAAGCGGTAAAGTTTCCCGAGTTGGGAGAATTTCTTCGCACGCTGAATTCACCGCACAGCATACTGGAAACAGCAAAGTGCGATGCCTGGGCGACAACCGAGATAAACGCGGAAGAAGAAATCTACAATGCGTCGCACAAGTTCGCGAGCTACGTGGATGCAGTATTTTCTGACATCGAGGTACGAAACTCTTCACCGCAGGAAGCTCTGTCCGTCCACGAAAACTTTGCTAGAAAGCTGGTCGATTTGCTACGCCGAACGCCCGAGACTCGCTCGTCGGCAGAACTATGCATACGGCGCTGTTATTACGTCGAGGATTCCAGCGTCCGCGAAGGATTTTATTTCACTTTGTATGTGATCGGCTACGGAGACGACCCAGCCAGCGCGCTTCAGAATTGGGCCGTCGCCCTGAAGCTGACGGGAAACGCGATTGTGCAAGTATCGGTGAGCCAACCCTAAGCTGGCTGTACTCCATCCCTTACCTTCCCCGAGCCAAACATCTTCTTCCAATCGATTCTCGTACGCAGCAATGACAACAGCAGCATGAACAGGAAAATTTCCAGTAATCCTCGCGTCGCGGTCGGAATAGATTCAGCCCTCTTGGGCAGCAGCGAGAATCGCCCGTAAACAAATTCGATGTGCACCCAATAAACCAGCAGGGAAGTCTGCCCCAACTGAATGAGCGGGCTGAAGCCGCGTGCCCCAAGCCCCCACCGGCACCACGCATAGCTCACAAAAGCGATGACCAGCAACATCCCGATGCGCATCATAAGAAAGTTCGGGCTCGTGTGCCAATAGTCATAAGGGAAAAACAGCTGAATGGAAGAATGGTCAAGTTGCCGCGCGACGATGATCGCGGCGGTTCCGACGGCCGCAAACCACGCCAGGGGTTTCGCTGTTGAGCTCGTATTTTGATTGTTGAAGAGAACGCCGCCAAAAAGAATGAATCCCGCAGCCAACCCGGCGAACGCAAACGCCGCCCACGGGAACAATGGGAACAGCCACGATTGCGGAGCGCCCAGGTTGTGGCATCCGTCGATGTAAGATTCCAGCCACCACGGCAGCCAGGTCGGCCGCCACGTTGTATAGAGCCGCGGAGTCAGTACTGCGATCAGCACGACCGTAGTTGTGGCAACGACGACTAACATCAGACGCCCATGGCTCGGTCCGCAGAGCGCCAGCGTAATGCCGCACGCCAGCGCCATCAGGATCATCGACAGTCCGATGATGTTCAGCACATCTACGCGCAACAAGTCGGACCACGGCGCCCATCCCCATGCGATAAGAAATTCCTGCAAGCGAAAAAGCAGTCCGAAAGCAAAGATTTCCACTCCGTGCCACGCCATCTTGCGCGTAATTTCCGTAGGGCGCAGGTTCTTAAGCATCAGCTTGTCGGTCACCAGGGCGAAAGAAATTCCTGCCAGAAAAAGAAAAAGGGGAGCAGGCGCCGTCCCCAGAACTTGCGACGCCTTAAGAAACCAGGTATTGCGCGCGTCGCCGCCGAGCCACGCGTCGTAGCAATGCGTCTGGAACATCAGCACGCAGGCCAATCCGCGCATCCAATCAATCCATGCCAGGCGGGAAGTCGGGGCCGAAGTCACGGACGAGAGTGTAACGTGCGAGAAGGCGCCGGGCCAACACGAAAGCACGCGCCCGCGACCCAGTTCGGGCCGCCAAAGGGCGCCCGTCGGTCGGTGGGGTCCGCCGTGCTAGCATTTTTCAAGAAGGTCGTACTGTGAAGTGCTCCTCCATCCTCGGCACTGTTTTCGCGAGCCTGCTGATCGCGGGTAGTTTCGCGAGCTTCGCCTATGCGAAGGATGAGCCCAAATGGATCGAGGTGCATTCCACGAATTTCTCCATCGTCACCGATGCGGGGGAGAAGCGCGGCCGCGAGGTTGCCGTGCGACTGGAGCAGATGCGGTCGGTTTTTGGTCAGCTGATTCTGAAAAACAAGCTGCAGATGTCGGTGCCCATCACCGTCGTCGCGCTAAAGAGTGACAAACAGTATGGCGAGGTCGCTCCCGCGAAGCAGGCCACGGCGGACGGTTTTTACGTGCCGGGGCAGGACCGGATTTACATCGTCCTGAATCTATTTGAGCCCTATCCTTGGCATGCGGTGGCGCATCCGCTGGCGCATTATCTTCTGAATTTTAACTATCCGCCGGTACAGGGTTGGTTTGACGAAGGCCTCGCCGAATACTTCGGATCGATCTATATCGGCAAAGAAGTGGAGATCGGCGCCGACCCGGAACTGCAATCAGAGTGGCACGAAGACATCTTCGATTTTATGCGGCGCGACCCGAACATCGCGCAATCGCTGACGCAGCTGGTGAGTTCTCCGGTATGGCTGTCGATGGAGGACCTGTTCACCATGAAACACGACGAGTCGGGTACGCGCGAGGGCACGCATAACACGCTCTATTACGCGCAGTCCTGGATGGTCGTCCACTATCTGATTAATAAGAACAAACTCCCAGAAGCGGGAACTTACTTCGATCTCGTTCTGAATCAAAAAATGGCGCCAGATAAAGCCATGGTCCAGGCATTTGATATGTCACCGGCACAGATGGAAGAGGCGGTAAAGACATATTTCAATTCGCTGAGCGGCTTAGGCATTGCGCTTGATCAGTCTAAGAAGCCGACGGGAGACCCGGCGGACAATCAGCAGCCGGATCGTACCGCGGTTCCGTTTGCTGTCGACGATCTTGGGCTGACGGTTACGCCGGCTAAAGAGGAGATCGTGCGCGCGGTGATTGGTGACGTGATGGCACGCATTCCGGAACGCCGCGACCAGGCGTTGCATGATTTGCACCAGCTCGTGGCTGATCCGAACGATAACGAAGCAGCGCGTCGCGCTCTCGCCTGGGAAGATGTGCGGCAGAAGAAGTTCGCCGCGGCCGCTGACGAGCTGGAGAAAGCCGCGGAATTAAATCCCCGCGACCCGTGGATTTGGTAT
>PMSZ01000010.1 GCA_003168235.1 Acidobacteriaceae bacterium | reverse complement strand
AGATGGCTTTCGTAGTAGCTGCCGTTTTTCTCATAAACGTAAGTTTGGCCCATGTGACCGATGCCAAATGCCCACAGCAGATCGGTGGAGAGGGACGGAGCGCTATCGCCAGCGGTGACCGTTAGAACGCTTTTCTCGCCTTTGGTTATGATCTCCTCACGATAAGGACCAAAGTGAAAGGAGAGATGGTCATGCTGGCGAAGTATATCCGCATCGGCGGCGTGAACGGCGGCACGGGCCATGGCGTGTTTTTGCTGGGTCGCAGCCTTGTTGGCATGACATTTCGCGCACGTTGCCGTGCCTACGAAGCTATCTCGTGTGCCATCCCCTTTAGTGGGCCACCAGCCGGGCGATTGAACCCGGGCCGCGGTGGGCATCGACATGCCGACGGGAGCAGAAGTTTGAGCTGAGGACGCAGAGGCTGCGACACAGATTGCGAGCGCGGAGACGAGTTGGAGGATACCGGCCCACGGGTTTAACGCTGAAAAACATGTTGCGCGAAACAGGTAGTGTTGAGGATTCTTAGCCGCATCAGCTCGCACAGTCATGCTTAAGACTTTGGCCGGATTTTTGGCCGTCAAGGCAGTTTGCTATTGTCCCGTCAATTCCCTGTTCGCGTCAATGCGAAACGGATTTCGGGCCTTGTCTTAAATAGCATTTAAGACACTACCGGATTTCATTGATCGAGGCCTGTCCTCAGCCCAAGCATCGGTCCAGTGATCAGTACAATCCTCATCCGTTCATCAGATTAACGATGTTTCGCCCGCTGGATCCGAACCAGAAGACGCCACGATACAATAACGGAGTTTGGTATCGCTGCGGTCTGGGGGTTCATTGGTGCCTGCTTCATGAAATTACCGCGAGAACGAGGCCGGAATGTTCACCTCCGCGCAGTCCTGCTTCTGGCAGCGGTGTTTGCGCTCGGAGGAACCTCTGGTCGCGCGCAGAAGACGAGCCATCCCACCGAGTCTTTGCCGATGCGGCAAGTCCAGCAGGCGCTCAAGCTCGCCGAGCACGGTGACCAGCAAGGGGCAATGAATCTTGTCCTCAACGTGCTCGAGCAGCGTCCCCATTTTGCGCCCGCCATCAAGCTGAAGGGCATGTTGCTGGAGGAATCAGGTCGCATCTCCGAGGCGGGAGCCGCGTTTGAAGAAGCTCTGAAGCTTGCGCCGAACGACCCCGATCTCCTGCTCGAAGTAGGCAAGTACAAACTGACTGCGGGCCAAAGCGAAGAAGCAATTAAGCTGCTGCAGCACTGCCTTCGGATTCTTCCCGGCGACGGAGACGCGCAGTATTACCTTGCCCAGGCCTATCACCTGACTGCGCAAGACGAGCCGGCGTTGCGTGCCATCCGTCAAAGTCTCAAGTCCGAGCCCGACAATCCATCGGTGTGGCAAGAGTACGGAGAACTGCTGTGCGTCAAGGAAGACTGCGAGGCAGGGCTGCGGTGGCTGCTCAAGGCACAGCATTCGGATGCTAAGTTACCGCACATCGATTATGACATTGGGGTGACGGATTTAAAGTTGATGGACGTTGCCGGGTCCGCGCAGTATGCGGCGCGCGCAGTCGAAGCCCAGCCCAATGACGTCCCCGCGCTGCAACTGCTGGCTACCATGGATGTGAAGCTTGCCAAATGGCAGGAGGCCAAGCAGGCATTTGAGAGCGTCCTCACGTTCAAGACTGACGACGTGGATTCGCTGTTCGGGCTTGGCCAATGCGAACTGGAACTGAAGCACTATCCCGCCGCCGTCGATAAATTGCAATTGGTGTTAAAGCTGGCTCCCACGCGGCTACTTGCGCATTACTATCTGTCGCGGGCGTATGTCGGAATGGGGAAGACGGGCGAGGCGCAGCACGAGGCGGCACTGCATCAGTTGATGATGGAACAGATGACGTTCGTCCGCGCCGTGGAGCGTGAAGGAAGCGAAGCCCCGATTCAGGCTCCGGCCTATCAATTGCTGGCTGAGCATCGGGAAGAGGATGCGTTGCAGCTGTATAGAAAACGCTTCCAGGGAACCTCCGCCACTTTGGCGGATGCGTATGTGTTTGTCGGGAAACTGTATCTCGCCATGGGAGAAAAAGAAGATGGCCTGCGCTGTCTTCATCACGCGCTGGAAATCCAGCCCACCGTTCGCGGAGCTCATACCTATGAGGGAATCCTGAGGCTGAAACTGGGCGACTTGAGCGGGGCCGAGAGCGAGTTCAAGGCGGAACTGGCAAACGACCCGAACTATCAGACCGCGATTGCCGAGATCGGCGAGGTCCGCTATCACCAGGAGCGTTGGTCCGATGCGGCGGAACAGCTGGCGAAGTCCAGAACCATGACTCCGGAGTTGCTGTATATGCTTTGTGATTCTTACTTCCACATCGGCAAAGCTTCGGATGCCGACTTGACTGCCGAAACGGCGGCGGCGTATGGGAGAAACAAGCCCGAATTCATGAAAGATCTTATCGACCTTCTCCAACGCAATGGCCAAACGGACCTCGCACAGCGTTTATCGGCCAACCTCGCGCAGAAATAGGGACAGCTGCAATAGCTTGAACTCGACCTTGTGAACCGCGGGGAGGTTCCAGGTATCGGAACACAGTCATCCTGTCCCACCCTCCCGACTGTCCTTTTGCCGGATGCAGTTGGGGTTTTGAGCGTTGTCGCGATGTTACAACAAGAGTCATCGACCAACCGCAGATTCATTGACTGATGGCATTCCGACGGCTAACATCTCGGCCCAAGGTATGCGGTATACGGGGGGTCCGGTGATCAGAGAAAGAGTGTCGAAGATTGTCATGATGATTGTGGGCTCGATATTTGTGGCTGGAATCTACCCGATTGCGATGTACCTTTGGCGGCCGGGAAATGGGTCGCCGGGTGACGCGATGATGTTCAGTTTGTACGTCACGCTAGGTTTTTTCTTGCTGTTGGCAGTGCGAAATCCATTGGGGTATCGCAGCCTGATCGCCTACGCGGGCTGGGCAAACATCGTTCATGCCACGGTGATGGCGCTCATGGCAATCCATCCTGCGAGCGACCGCAGAGGTTTGCTCATGGCCACGGCAGGGGTTGGAGTGATCGGTGCGGTCCTTCTCGCGTTGGTTCCAGCAAGACAACCATGACAGGGAGCACCCCCATGCACCCAAGTTCGTGCGTTCTGTTGTCCACGTAGCTGTAAAATGCCGCCTTTTCTGACAAAACCCTGGCAAGGCGCGGAGGCCAGGGCGAGCCTAACGGGAGCGACCCCATCCGGCAGCCTGTGTCAAAATCGAGTCTTGGCCATCACAGACACGTGCAGCTCAGGGCGCGCTCTCGGTCACGGTGAGGATCTGATCCACTTTGACGTTCTTCAAAACCTGCTTGATGCCGCTCGGCCATGCCAGTTCAATACTATCTACAACGGCAGCTGATCCCAGCCCAAAGTGCACACGCTTATCGCTCGAAGAATTGTAGCTAACCGCTGTTGTCGCCTGGTTGTATTGCGTGCCCAGAGAAGTTGTCACCTTGACCTTGGTTCCCAAACCGTCGCGGTTGGACTTTACACCGACCAGCTTCAGAATGATCCAGTGGTTGCGGTTGCCACCGTCCTGGGTACCCGACCGGTTCATCCATATCTCTGGCGGCCCGTTCAGAACTGTCACGACGGCATCGATGAAGCCATCGTTGTTGAGGTCGCCGAAGGCCGCACTGCGATGTGCAGCTGGAACGGAGAAAGACGTTCCGGCATTTGCAATGACATCCTCGAAGGTCAGGTTGCCTTTGTTGCGGAACACTCGATTGGGAAGCGGATAAGGCCTGTGCGCGATGTCCACGGAATTGTCGAGGATGTCGGCATTGGCGGTAAAGAGATCCTTGTTCCCGTCATTGTCGAAATCGAAAATCCCCACTCCCCAACCGGTGGAACGGCTGGTAGGAGCGCTCAGTCCAGCCGCGCCGCTGACATCCTGAAATTGACCATTCCCCAGATTCCTGTAGAGTGGAAAGCCTTCCCCGAACATCGCCGTTTCAAAAATGTCAGGCCTTCCGTCGTTGTCGACATCCCGGAAATCGACCCCCATTCCGGCTATGGCTTTGCCAAATGCGTTGTATGCTACTCCGGCGAGCGTCGCAACATTGGTAAACGTCCCGTCTCCGTTGTTGTGCAGAAGATAATTCTCGAAGGTATCGTTGGAGACGAAGATATCGGTAAACCCATCGTTGTCATAGTCGGCAAACGCCACCCCCATCCCTTTGCCAACGTATTTGGAAACGTGGGACTGTTCGGAGACGTCGGTGAAAGTGCCATCGCCATTGTTGCGATAGAGGATATTCGGCGTGCCCAGAAAATCGACGGGAGAGCAGTAAACCGGAAGTCGTTGCTGAACGCAGAGGGCTGCGGTTTTGATGCTGTAATTGAGGTAGTTCACCACGAAAAGGTCGAGCAGCCCATCGTTGTTGTAATCGAACCACCCCGCAGCTACAGACCATGCCTTGCCGATCTTGGGAACAAAACCGCCAACGCCCGCCTTCTCCGTCACGTCGGTGAAAGTTCCGTCTCCATTGTTATGAAAAAGCTGGTTGTGGTTGAGGCCAGTAATGTAAAGATCGACAAATCCGTCGTTGTCATAGTCGCCGGCGGCCACTCCCATGGAATAACCGATGCCCTGCAGGCCGGCTTTCTCAGTTACATCGGTAAAAGTGCCGTCTCCGTTGTTGCGGAAGAGCCGGTTGAAATAGCTGGGATCGCTCTTTTCCAGCGACGGGATAGCCGCGCCGTTGGTAAGGAAGATATCTAGCAAACCGTCGTTGTTGTAGTCGAAGACCGCGACTCCGCCAGCCATGGTTTCAAACGTGTAATGCTGGGGACTGACACTGTTCTTGAGCTTGAACTTGATCTTCGACTTTTCGATTACGTTCTGGAATTGGATCGTCGCTGCGGGTGGGGCCACCGTGTTCGCGGACTCTTTGCCGAGAGCGGCTCGACGGGGTTGCGCGGCCTCGCGATCGGTCTGTTCAGCCGGGGGTCCTGAAGCCGAGGTTGGCGGCGGGGCTTGGGCGAATAGGCTTGGAACGTTCCACAGCACGCAAAGAATCAACTTAACGGCGAGAGCGATTCCGGTGGCACGCTTCTTGAATCGGCGTCGGCGGTGTACGGGGCGGTCTTCCACATGGCGTGTGGCAGAGGCGTACGCGGATTCAGCTTCATAGCGATACAAATCAAAGGCCTTGAATCCGCAAGGTACTTGCAGATGGGGTCGGTTTCTCAGCCGTTGCCTGTCTGCGAATCGAAATAGGTCGGGGGCCGGAGAAAACGTGCCGTTGAACGAATCGTACAAGCCGAGTGGTTCGCCGTGCAAGAAACAGATTTTCTGCTAAGGGGACGACATGTCCGGGGACTCGATGTGACGAAAAAACTCGACCTTTGCAGAAGCTTACTTGATAACTCTTCGTTCCACTAACGCACGCTGAACACGGCAAGTGTCTGGGCTGGCAATGACACGTGCACCTGGCCGGAGACTAGTTCCGCGGACATATTCCCAAACACCGACTGCAGCTGATGTGCGTTTTCAAGCGGCGTGTTCTCGACGGGGATATTGAGTACGCGCGTCTTTGGGGCATTGTTGTAGACAATCAGCAATTTCTCTTCCGGTACCTCGCGCAGGAAAGCGTAGTAACTTTCGTCCCATCCAATGTGCCACTGCTTTCCAGTTCGCAGCGCGGCGTGGTTCTTGCGCAGCGCCAGCAGCGACTGCACATGCGCGAATACGTCCTGCTGTTCGGCAGTGCGGCCGGCGGCGGTGAAGGCGTTGCGGGGATCGCCGGGGAAGCCTCCCGGAAAATCACGCCGGTTGTCGGGATCGCTGTCGCCCGTCATGGCAATTTCATCGCCATAATAGACTTGCGGAATCCCGCGCAACGTCGTCAGCAGCGAAAGCGCGGCTTTGAGCTTCGCCGGATTACTGCCCTTTTCGCCCAGGAACCGCGCGTTGTCGTGATTGCCGATGAAGGTGACTAGGTTCTCTGGATGTGGGTAGAGTTCGTCGTGCCGAAGCACGTCGATAATCTTCTCCATTGGCATGCCCCTGATGACAACGTCGCGCAGGGCGAAGCAGAGAGGAAAATCGAAGACCGTAGCCAAGCCGGAGTCGATGCCATCGAATTGTTTTCGTCCGCCTTCG
>PMSZ01000197.1 GCA_003168235.1 Acidobacteriaceae bacterium | reverse complement strand
GTGCCTCGGGAAGAGGCGGTAAGGAGCACGTCGTCGTGGTTAAAGGTTAGTTGTTTGTTTTAGGGTTCTTGTGTTCGGGGTCATCGTCCACGCAAATGACCAAACCGGGAGACAGTGGCGCATCGGCGATTTCTATCGCTTTCTTGGTTGCTGCTTGGATAGCGTGGTCCCAACCCCTGAATTTTCCGACCCGACGGGATTGCCGCACGTAAACAAGCGTTGTGTCCCATACATCGTCCCCGAAGTTCTTCATTCGAACCTTAACCTTATGATTAAGCGGAGTGGTTACGGTGATTTCCTCGGATGAATGCTTGAGTCTAACAGATCGATCACGGGCCTTCCCTTCTCAAATTGGCTTCCCGCTTCGGTATGGCTCATCAAATTCCTCAAGCTTTCCCGTGACGACTAAAAAGTTTTTCTCTCGGATCGAGTCTAGAAACCAGTCCAATGGCTGTACCGCAGACAGTCTTACGGGAGGCGGAGGCGGTCGAGTGAAGAACATATCCCTTGTTGTCATGACCCATGATCCAGCCTGCAATGCTTTCCCAGATGCTCACTATTGACCAGTTCGTGACCATCGTTCCGCTTCCTCCTCTAGGTCTATGGGATGTCCAGACGCTCTGAATAATCGCTACGCGTAGCTTGAATAGATTGTTCCCAAGCGGCACTCATGGTGGCAGAGGCTGCCATGACACGACCTACTTGTACAGCTTGCAAGCCCTGCGTATGGCGTACGAATTATGGTCGCTTTTCTACATGTTCAGTATTGACCAGACCCACCCATAAGATCGGGGCATCATCTTCCGATGAGGGAACTTAGCCCAAAGAACGAGTGGGAAAAACTTTTCACTGCCGCGTAACAGTGCGGCAACAAATAGTCGCTAAGCTTTTCAAGAATACTCCTACAGCCGCTCGCTGATCGCCCACGGGTGGGCGGCTAACTTTTCATCGAGTCCGGCCATGAAAGAGAGCATCAAGTCGAGCGCCAGGTTAGGGAATGGGCCGCCTGCGTCCGCTTTGCTTTTGATTTCTGTTGTCCTCTCGGTTCTCGGAAGTGGTTTTTGCTTTTTGTTTTTCTACGTCGAGTAATCGTATGGCAGACAGGAGTTCTGATGCCTTCACAGACCACTCTTTTACCGAATGTGTCTGGGAGGAGTTTCACCATCCTGAAGTATGTCAACAAAGTTCCGTCTTTCGCTTCGTGCAGCAAATGCCAACAGAAGTTTTTTACGCCGCCTAGCCATCGCTTCGTCCCCTCAGGGGCAAGCGACTACTTAAAAGAGAAGTTCTTGTGGCATAAGTGCGTTGCGTCGGGGATCGAGGAAACTAAGAAGGCTAAAAGCGGTGGCGTCAACTTCTAATCAGAAAAGTCAGACAGTATGGCATACGAGTCCCCCGAATCTCGTGGCAAGGGCGTCGGATTCAGGAGAAGCGGGGCTCGGCTTTCAGGCAGGGAAGACGAAGGAGATATTCTGCTGAGGTTCGGACTGTTGCTATTCGGGTAGTCGGAGTTCTGGGGAGTCGGCTCGGCAACAGACGCCATACCGCTGCCAAAGCCGGAACCACGGACTATTCGCTAGCATTTCATCGTGCCTTCGATTCGCAGCCGAGATATCGCTTGCGCTGAGTGGCCTAATATCCGGCGCTTCGAACATTTCCTGTAGCTGCTCAACCTCGTCAATGATGCGTTCAATGTCCATTCCGTTTCAATATCCAACATGAGCATGGCAATCGTCAAACGGAGCGGCATGGGGCGCTGGCCGGCGCGAACGGCTCACGCAACATCTGTGTTTTGATACAAGTCTATGTCCGATCTGCGCGCGATTAAATCCCAAGAACTGGTCATTTTTGCTCAGTCCGGGGATTGAAGTCTTAGCCATACTCTTGTATGCGAGCTTGTTCGGCGGCGATCAGGCTTAGCAAAGATTAATGAAGACGAAGACATGGACCGTGATCGCCAACACTGGCAAACAAGCAGACCTTGAGTCTGGCCTTGAGAAAAAGACGGTTCAAAAGCCGCCACACATTAGCCCCCGAGATTTTACTCATTGGTTGGCGGCTAAAAGCCGGATTGATGACGCCTCTTTGCAATCATTATTTAAGCGGTAAGGACTCCCTGACGCGAACTCCTCCTTTAGAAATGCTGCTAGACATGAATGGCGAACTTCAATGTATTCGGCTCTGCGGTATCGCGGAGTTGACCGTAAAACTCTTTCGACTCACCCGTCCTAGCATTTCTGAACAGGAGACGAGTAAGCTTCCACTCCAGTTCACGGGTCCAGCCGTCACAATGCCTCGTTCACACCGAACCCGAGATTTTGATTTTCCTATGCTTCGAAAAGCGCGATCATACTTTTTTTCATTGGGCACACTCCCATGCTATGGTCTGAGCGTCCAATTCAGACCTACGAAGCTCCGACCGCAAATCGGGGTTTTAATTTTTCTGGGTTTTATCTTCTCCCTTTATCACACACTGATCGCCACCCTCGGGAGCAAGTACGGCTTCCCACCTACACTGCTGATAATCGTCGTCTAGCTTACGGATTACTTGCTGAGCATTGGCTGAACTCAGCACAGTAGCCTCTTGTCTTTCAACGAAGATCGGGTACCATGTCTTGTCAATATCGCCGTCGATCTTTATCCAGACGGTCACATTGCAATTCTCTCACCACCGTCAAGGCTGATAAGATTGAAACTGCGCCACCCGGCAGTCTAGTCACTCGGCGGGAGGTTAGCGGGGACAAATGCAAAAGAGGCCCGCGCGGTAGACTGCGGACCTCAGAATCAACACCGGGCTTGAAAACTTGCTCAACTCCCGTAAGTGCTTGATTGAGCCCAGGCGCCCTCGGCGTCGACTTTGGGACAACGAACAGTTCAATTGCCCTTGGGTCACAGACGGTGCGCGACCACAAAGGTGGTGCCGCCCTGCAGAAGATAGAAGCAGCAATCGGAATCGCCACCTTTCTCCATAGGTAAACACTAGCCGACATATTGATACTTAGCAGGGCCGGCTGTTGTTGCGCTGTTATCCTGCAGTCATATGCACAAACGTTGGGTTCCTGCGATCGGTTTGTTTGTTTCCTTGCTGACGTTTCCTACGGGGTATTCTCGCGCCCAGTATGCACCCGAACAAGATGAGGCGATGCGGACAAAGATCGATGCGGCCGTTCGACCCTGCCTTCACGATTCCCACGCCTCATCAGTGCTCATCAAACAGGATGCTAACCTCCGTTATCGTCCGCGAGCTGCCCGCCGCATAGAGCCATTTCATCACTGCGATTGTGGCCGACTCTCCGAGAATCGGATTGCCGCCCAGCAACTCGACATTCACCACGTTCCCCTTCGCCGAAATGGATACCCGCAAACGTACAGTTCCGCCAATATTAAGCCGCTTCAGCGTCTCCGGATAATCGGGCTCGACCCGCGTGATCAGCTTTCTTTCGACACTGCCGCTGGGAACCCCTATGGCGAGTGTCTTCACACCCTCCACACTGGCTGCACTGCTCACATATCCAATCGTACCTCGCGTCCGGGCGACGTAGGCCACGACTTCGGCATCCGATCCAAGTTCTTTTGGCATGGAACCTTTGCCCGTGAACACCAGCGTGCGGTAGTAAGTCTGCAAATCGTCTTCGCTTATGCCGAGGTATTCCAAGAAAGCGGCGCGGGCCGGCCCACCCTTCTCCAGCACGGGTTGCACACGCGAACCGTCCGCGAGCGCGATCCTCTGCTCCAGAAACACGCGTTTTAGGTCAGCCGCGGAGATCGCGTCTGCCTTCACGCTCGAATTGGCAATTACCTTAACATTGTCCGCAAGGGAATCTCCCGAGACAAAGATCGCCAACCCGGCAGCAACGAGGAAGAAGTTCCGACATTTCATCGCGTTCTCCTGTGCCTACTCTTGCTCGCAACTAGAAATTGATGCCGGTCTTAAGGACCAATGCGTCGGTGTTGGGTTGGAAACCCCGCGGATTAACTTGCGTGTAGAATCCGTTGGGATACGGCCCGCTGCCGTAGCCATTCATGAAGTGCCCTTCGATTTTCATGTTCCAGTGCTTGTTAAGGTCAACCCGCCCCGTGATGACTTTGTCGTAGTCGTGATTGGCAGGCAGATTGGTGTCAGTTGCCGGAGGATAAAAGACGGCGAAAGCGCCGGTTACGACATTCGTGATTGTGTAGTGAGAGTAGTAGGACCCGATTTGGAGCCGTTTGCAGATGCGATAAGCTCCTGAGACGTACCAGCCTCGGATGTCGGCGAAGCTTTCGGAAATGTTGTTGAAGAGCGACTGGTTGCGCCAGTAACGGCGATACTCGGAGTCGATTCGCAGTCTGCCCGCGGCGTACTCGCCATAGAACTGATTGGTCCAGTCGGCTTTCGAAACCTCAGAGTAGGGTACTAATCCTGCCCCGGGGTTAAAGGGGTTGATCGCTGAGCCTTTGGCGGTGATGTCCTCATTCAACCGCGACGCTCCAATGAGCAGACCCTTGAGCCGGGTGTTCCAGCGAAGATCCGCACCGTACTGCAGGCCGCCATAGCTCTTGATCTGGGCTCCGACACTGCTTAAGTAATAGACATAGCCGCTATAAATGCTGTCGCTTCGATGCCCGGCGTATGCCGTATAGGAAAGATCGCCAAGACGGCGCGGCAGGGGCAAATTGCCGTAGACGTCGCCGCCCAGATGAGCAATCGTGGCGTCGCGAAGATCGGTCGGATAAATGCTTTGCGGCAGCAAGGCAAAAACATGAAGGAAGTCCAGATCTTGCGAATCGGTGTACAGGCCGAGCGTGGTTTTCACTTTGCCACCGCGAAAGCCCAACCAACCACGGAAGCGGTAATCCGCGACCGCCCAGTCCAGTGAGGGATGGTATTGCCCGAGTTGGCCGAGATTGCGGTCGTAGAGTTGCGCCCCGACCCGGAGCCTATCAGTAATGCTTGTGGACACATTGACGCCGAACTCGGTGAAGGCGCCGCTGCCTTGACTGGTGTTCATGGTCAGCCAATTGTTGTCGTTTGTGTAGACAAAACCCTGCGATGCAAATCCGTGGATTTGCACGTCGCGATCAAAGAGTTTAAAGTCTTGCGCCTGTAGCGCGACTTGGCCGATGCAGAAACAGGCAAACACCATTCCAAAGAGCCGCCGGTCCACACGGCTTCTTTGATGATCTACCAACGTCGCTGCTGCCAACCCACACCTCCCACTAAGAGTTATCAGGATGCGTCAGTAATGTATGCCAACAATGTTCATAATTGACCGCCTCGCAGCCTTTGGTAATGTCTGGTGCTGTCCACTCTGATCGGCCCTCCGTGTTTCACTCACTTTCCGAAATACCGAGAAGTTGCGCCAGGGCCAACCAATGCCGGGGATGCGGGTGGTAGCCTTCGCGAACCCGACCCGCATGTGAGAAACGCTCGAGTCACAGTCTCACGAAGTATGCTCGCGACAACAAACACCCGGATGAGGTCAAGTCGTCTTCGCCGAACGATCGGTTTTTGATCGCATTGCTTTTGCCGGCCCAGAATCGCGAAACCGGACCACCGGTTTGCCTAGCAGAGAAAGTGATGGATGTAGACGCACGGGAGCAGTAGTCGGACATTTTCTCCAGTCCGGTTTATGGGGCAGATTGGCGGGCTTTTCCCGAAGGTTTCAGCAAATGTGGGGCAGATTTCTCTGCACTTTAGACTGCGTGGCAGAGGGCAAGACATTCGAACCCTCGGTACAGCTTCTGAATGGCGCAAGCGCCCACACTCCCATACGTTACGCGGAATCAGCTATTCGGGAGAATTTTCAAAGACTGCGTGCTAACCGTGCAGTCGTTCTAACCAGTCCAGTTTGATGACGGTTCGAAAGGCGAACGGCTGGCGATTCTGTGGCTCACAGTGGTCACATTGCACTCGCCAATTAGTTAGCGCATGACTGCTTGGCTAGCGGCCAGTCCGAAAGCTTGCGCTCCATGATGCAGATGTCGCGGTACAGCGCCCTTCGATGGTGCGGTCGCCGCAAACTGAGTCGGCGAATGCAGATTGTCGAGGAGCACTTCGACGCTCTGTCTAGTGAGGAAGACTGGGGTCCTCGCTTCAATGTTGCACCGACCCAATCCGTCCCGGTGATTCGCCAGAATCCCAAGGAACCAAGTATCGGGATGTTGCAACAATGACAGGTGCAATGTCCCAAACGAAGCGTACCCATTTAGTCCGATTGGTTTCCCACCGAAGCCACTCAGGTCAGAGTGACCGTGCTGACTTCTTGACCTGACGGAGCAGCCGTGGCACGTAGAACGGGTAGAACGGCAGTCACCCGTGTTCCGGATTCATTGGACTGGACTTGCAGAGTACCACCCAATTGCCGCAAGCGTTCTCGCATCCCGCGAAGCCCTACGCCGGTGTGAGCCGACGACCCGAACACGGACCCTTTTTCGAGCGGAATCCCTTTGCCTACATCTTCGATCTCAACTCTTAAACAAGCCTCGTCTTTGCGTTAGCCAACAACAACACTAGCTGCCGCATTTAGTTACTTTGGTTGTCAGGACTGTGCATTCCGGACCAGCCGAACCACTCTTTCCAGCCCTATGCTGTGTTTATTGAGGACATGAACAGTCACACCGAAGGCCGCTGCTCTGGCCTCTTATGGAAAGAAGCGATGAAATATGACTCATATCACTGATAATCCGATACCCAAACTGCATGAAGCTCCCCAACCACCCCTGTC
>PMSZ01000369.1 GCA_003168235.1 Acidobacteriaceae bacterium | reverse complement strand
TTGTAGACCACACCCATGCCGCCGCCGCCGAGTTTCTCCAGAATGCGGTAATGGGAGATGGTCTGGCCCTTCCGGAAGTCGCTCGTTGCCTGCTCGTCTTTGTTCTCGTCGCGAGCGAGGGCTCGCGCGGCCGCTTCTATAGCGGGACTCTCCAGAAAGCTTCCTGCATGCTGCTGTGCGGTCAGCAGAGAGCGGATTTCGCGATCCAGCGCTTCATCCCTCGCGCACGCGTTCCGCAGAAACACATCGCGCTCCTCAGGCGGACGCTCCAGCGCTGCCTGCAGCAAGCTATCGATTTGTTTCCACCGATCAGAGTCCATCGGTCGTCCCGCCCGCGAGTTCCCGGTAGAGCCAGGCCTTGGCTGTGCTCCAGTCGCGCATCACGGTGACGGGCGAAACTTTGAGCACCTCAGCCGTCTCCTCCACGCTGAGTCCGCCAAAAAAGCGCATTTCGACGACCTGCACTTTGCGGGCATCGAGCCGCGCCATTGCGTCCATCGCGTCATCGAGTGCTACCAAGTCGGCAGCCCGGTCGCCGTCCACCACTGCCGTCTCATCAAGGGAAACATGCTGCACGCCGCCACCCCGTTTCAGGTTATGGCGCCGGGCATGATCAACCAGAATGCGCCTCATCAGCTGGGCCGAAACCGCGAAAAAGTGGGCGCGATTCTGCCACCGCATGCCCTTGTAATCCACGAGTCGCATGTAGGCCTCATTAACCAAGGCCGTCGCTTGGAGGCTATGGCCGGGGCGCTCACGTTTCATGTAGAGCCTCGCGAGGCGGCGGAGTTCCTCGTAAACGATCGGGGTCAGCCTGTCGAGCGCACCGCGGTCTCCGCCACCCCAGGCTCGAAGCAATCCGCTCACCTCACCACAAGGGGGCGTTTTGGCTTCATGGTCGTTCGGTCGTGTTGACTTTCGCATTGCCTACACTTCGGGAATCTGAACCCACTCGGCTTGCTTAGTCGGCCTTGGCATTCGGAGTGAGCCCCATACGCCGAACAAGATCCCCGAATCGCTGGTCCGATCGTAGCGAGTCAAAGGCGGGATCGACATTCAAGAGCGTCCCAAGAGCTCTTCGTTCTTCATAGTTGCGGTCCAGCCATTCCAATGCCTTTTGCTTGTCTCCGAGCCGGGCATAAAGCTGCGGATCGTCGAACTCGCCAATATCGCGCCCCGATTTTTCGTTCGACGTCAAAAGTTGCTGCCAAAATCCTGTGGCGCCCTCTGCCGCAAATGCTTTTCTGAGCGAAACGTCCTCAGATGCTGCAGCTTTGACGGCGCGATCGTTGGCTGACAGGAGCCGTCCCTTCGTGAGTTCGCCGATGGCGTTCTGATATTGCCCGAGCTGGGAGTACAGCCAGGCAAAGTGGTAATAGGTCACAAAGAAATCAGGATTTAACTCGATCGCCTTCTTGAATTGCTCCTCCGCCTGGTCATATTTCCGGGCATAGAAATAGGTCAGACCGAAGACGGTATTGTAGATTCGGGAAAATGGATCAAGCTCCAATGCCTTCTTCATTTCGGCGATGGCTTGTTCTGAATTGCCGAGCGGGGTTAGGTAAGTCCACGCATACCGAAAGTGCGCTTCAGCATAGTTCGGGTTGAGTTCAATCGCTCGCTTGAACTCCTGCTCGGCGCCTTGCCAGTCATATTCGAAGTCGGCTTTTTCCGCTCCCAGCGCAGCGTGGGCTTCGGGAAGGTCGTCGTCTAGCTCCATTGCTCTGGAAGACGCGGCCTTCGCCTTTGGGTAGAAGTTTTGTGGTGACCGAATGGCGTTAGCAAGGTAGGAATCGGCAAGTCCCGCATAGGCCAGTGCGAAACCGGGATCTTTCTCGATGGAGCGTTGAAAATACTCCGTGCTCTTATCGATTTCCGCGAAGGTCCGCCGGTTCAGGTAAAAGCGGCCCTTGAGGTAAAGCTCGTAAGCCTCTGGATTTGGGGCGTACTTGTTGGTCGACCGACCTTCATGAGGCGGGGCGAGTTTCACCTGAACCTGCTGTGCAATCGCCCTACCCAATTCGTTTTGCAGCGCGAGAAGTCCCGGGGTTTCGCGGTCATAATTGTGCGCCCACAGATGGACTTGATCTTTGACCCGAATCAATTGAGCGCTGATGCGAGCGACACCGCCTTCTCGCCGGACGCTGCCCTCGAGGATGTAGTCAACTCCCAATTCGCGCCCGATTTGCGCGATTGTCTTGTTGGTGTGTTTATAGGAAGCGGCCGAAGTGCGGGCGATCACACCGAGCCGTTCCGGGTTGAGTTCGCCTAAGTCTGTAATGGTCTCTTCGGTCAAACCATCGCTGAAGTACTCCTGCTCCGGGTCATTACTCAGGTTGGCGAAGGGTAGCACCGCCAGCATCACTCGGTGCTGGGCAGTTGCAGACTGCGACCGGGCGCGTAGGCGCAACCCGTAGATGCCGGCGGCGAGAACCATGACGAGCAGGGCTGCCAGCGCGGCGACCCATGGCCAGAGCGCCAAAGAGATTCGTCGCCCTTGGCGGCTTGCGAGAGTCGCAGATGCTTCTTGAACGATTGTGTTCGATGATTCAAGTTTCTTGACACCGCCTTCCTGGGCCCGAACCTCGGCCTCTATCACCGCTGCAATAAACCGATACCCTTTGCCTGTCACTGTTTGTACGAAGACTGGATTTTCGGGATCATCCTTAAGAACCTGGCGAATCTTTCGGATGGCCCCGTTGATACTGCTATCGGTATCGAGGAAGACATCCTTGCCCCAGATCTTTGCGATGATGTCCTCTCGACTGACGAGTTGCCCTCGGCGCTCGACCAGCAGCAACAAAATATCGAGGGGGATTCGCTCCAGCTTGAGAGAGCGGCCAGCCAGGCGCAGTTCGTAGGAGATGCGGTCGAGTTCAAGACCGTCTCCGAATTTCACCACGTCCGCGGGCATATCGACACCACTTACTGAAGAGGAAACATTCTACAGGGACTTATCCAGCAGCGACATCACCATTTGTTTCAGCACCTTCCGAAGTCACGAAGAAGTCAGCTAATCATCAGGCATGCGCCATTGCCAACCA
>PMSZ01000470.1 GCA_003168235.1 Acidobacteriaceae bacterium | reverse complement strand
TGGTCGACCACTCTGCGCGCTCTGCGTCATCGCAATTTCCAACTCTTTTTCGGCGGACAACTGATCTCGCTCATTGGCACCTGGATGCAAAGCGTCGCCCAGGCCTGGCTCGTCTACAGCATGACGAAATCCGCGCTGCTGCTCGGCTCCGTCGGCTTTGCCAGCCAGCTTCCCGTTTTTCTGGTCGCGCCTCTCGGAGGAATCACCGCCGACCGCGTCAATCGCCAGCGCCTCGTCATCGCCACCCAGATCGCTTCCATGATTCTCGCCGGGATCCTGGCCTGGCTCACTCTGAGCGGACGCGTGCAGGTCTGGCACATCTTCGTGCTCGCAGGCTTGCTTGGAGTCGTGAACGCGTTCGATATTCCCGGACGGCAATCCTTCTTAGTTGACATGGTTGGCAAAGAGGACTTGATGAATGCCATCGCCCTCAATTCCTCCATGTTCAACGCCGCCCGCATCATTGGCCCCGCCATCGCCGGAATTCTGGTATCAAAAATCGGCGAGGGTTGGTGCTTTGCCGCCAACGCCATCAGCTATATCGCCGTCATCGTCGGCCTCATGCTGATGCACGTGCACTGTGCTCCACGGGCCGGCCAGGGTTCGCCGATCGAAGACATCATCGAAGGTTTTCGCTGGGTCAGCCACACGAAGATCATTCGCGCGCTGCTGCTGTTGATCGGCTTGGTCAGCCTGGTCGGCATGCCCTACACCGTGCTCATGCCGATTTTTGCCGACGGCATCCTCCACGGTGGAGCACGCGGCCTCGGCATCCTGATGGGCGCGACCGGAGTCGGCGCTCTGCTCGGCGCGCTCACCCTCGCCGCAAAAACCGGCGTCAAAGGCCTCGGTCGTTGGGTTACGATCAGTTGCGCCGCCCTGGGAATCAGCCTGGCTTGTTTCGCCTTCTCGACTTCGCTCTGGCTGTCGGTCGCGCTGCTCTTGCCCGCCGGCTACTCCATGATGCTGCAGATGGCTTGCTCGAACACGCTCATCCAGACCATGGTCCCCGACCAGCTCCGCGGCCGCGTCATGTCGCTCTATTCCATGATGTTCATGGGTATGGCTCCCTTCGGCGCGTTCTTCGGAGGAGCCTTGGCCCACCGCATCGGTGCTCCCATCACCGTAGCCTCCGGAGGCGTAGCCTGTGTCCTCGGCGCAATCTGGTTCGGACGCGCCCTCCCCGAATTGCGCATCGAAGCCCGTCGCCTCATCATCGCCCAAGGCCTAGCCGGAGGCGAACCGCCCCAGGAACTGAACACCCAGCCAGTGGAAGAGTAAGCGGGGTTGTAGAGCGGACACTCCTGTCCGCTGCCTTTGCCTTTGATCTTGCCCTTGATCTTGTCTTTGCCTTCAACTTCTTCGGTCTAGAACAGCGCTCGGGTCAGGAGCCGGATCAATGAGAATCGCCTGTTAACGTCCGTTGAAATGTTCCAAGCGTACGCGGCGTGCTGCATGGATCGCTGCCAGCCAGAAGATCATCAACGCTGCAACAAATAGCTCCAGCCGGTGCTTGGCAAAAAACAATCGATCCGCTCGGTAACTCATATGGTTATTGCCGATACGATGGGTTTCCACAAACCAATTCCACATCTCTCCGAGCAGGGTGCCTCCGGCTGCGAGCGCCATGGAAACGAACAGCGCCATGGCGATTCCCGGTGCCCACCCGTCCTCGGCGGGCGCGTAACGGCGCCAGATCATGCGAGCGCTCACGATGGCAGCTAAAACGTACAGCAGTGCGAAAGGCAGAACCTCGACCATATCAATGTACCCGCGGTTCTGGCCCAGCGCACCGGATACTTGCTCGACCGGAACGCCATGTTCCTTGCCGATCTCTGCAAACAATCTCGCCATGCATTGATCCCGTTCGACAGGGTAGTTCTCGCTCGCGTTCGGGGTTCGCCGGCCAAAGTGAACATCGGCATAGCGAATCGCAAGATCTTCCGCGAACTCCGCGTCCGCACTGAGATGGCGAGCGCTCACTGGGTGATCGGAGCTTTCCCCCGGCAGTCTGCAGTCGGAATTACGCCCATCGCGTCGGACACATCCGCCCGCGCACAAAACGAATACCACCACAATCACAAGGCGTTGCCCAGTCTTCATCCCACGCACCGGCGTCATTGCTCCTCGTTGCGCTCGCCTGTTTCGCGTGAGGTCATGGCTTAACCCCCGGTTAGACACCAAACCGTGGGTTGAGGTTCCGCGCGGTATGGTCCTCGCTGGAAGGTTGGCTCCGAGTGCCCCATCCTAACGTCGCTCCTTTCGACGTTAGGGTGGATTCCACAGCCGCCACCACGTGCTACGCGTCTCGCGCCCTTCGAAACGTGCGATGCAACGATCGCATTCACCTCTGCAATCCGACCTCCGCCCTCTGACCTTTTTTCATCACATTCACCCGTGACCGCCATCACAGACAGCGATCCCCGCCAACTGCGAGAATGTTCACTGATTTAGTAAAGTCCAGAATTGTGCCCGTCTCCAGAGACGGCCAGCGAAAAACCCCTGGGTTCACCCCAGTTCTTTGAAATCAAGCTTTCGAGAAATTGAGCTAAGTCCTTATTCCTGAAGAGTATGGAGTTAAGTCTGTTGTAATCTGTACTTTAGCGCAATGCGGCGGGGGGGTACAGAACCAATGGAGTATTAACACAATAGTGAATACATCTTCCCCACAAACTACTCGACGTTTATTGGATCAGCCCGCGCCGCTGCAAAAATTCTTTCACCACCACCGTCGGATCGCGATGTTCTCCATCGACCGCGTAATTCAGTCTCCGCATATCGTCATCGGAAATCGCTCCGGCCAGCGCATCCAGCGCCGTTCCAACTTCAGGATGCTGTTTCAACATTTCTCCGCGCATGATCGCGATCGCTTCATAGGGCGGAAAATAATGATGGTCATCTTCCAGCACAAAAAAATCGAGCGCCCGAATCAACCCATCGGTATTGTTTCCGGCGATGATATCGACTTGCCGGTCTTTGAGCGCGCGCGTCAGCAGCCCCAGATCCATGATGCGCGGTGCTTCCGCGAAATGCAGACCGTAGCTCGCAACCAGTCCTTTATATCCATCAGGACGCTCCATGAATTCGTAGCCAAAACCAGCGCGCCAGCGCGGAGTAAATGCCGCCGCCTGCGACAGCGTCTGCAGATGCAACTGCCGCCCATCGTCGCCGCGAATCACCATGGCAAAGCTATCGTCGAAGCCAAGTGGACGTCCGACGCTCAACCCGAATTTTTCGTAACCCTGTTGCACGCGTCGATACACGTCGAGCTTGTCACCGCTCGGTTGCTGCTTCAGCACCGCAGTCAGCGCCGTTCCTGTGTATTCGGGATAAATGTCAATGCGCCCGGCAAGAATCGCCTGCTGGCAAATAAATGTTCCCGCCAAATAGAAGCGCCGCTCCACGCCAAGGTGAGTTTGAGCTTCGATGACCTGAGCGAACAACTCTCCCAGAATCACCTGCTCGGTGAAATTCTTGGAGCCAACCACAATTCGATCGCCGCCGCGTTCGCAGCCCATCACCGGCAAAAGAAGCAGGAAAGCAAGCAGCAAGCAGACGAGTCGTTCACAGATCTGCATTGGCAATTTCGAACTCACGACTTCGAACGGAGCGTTCCCAGTCGCCGCTCCAGTCTGCCGAGCATGAAGTCGGCTGCGAGCGCCAGCAGTGCCGCTGGAACTGCACCCGCCAGGATCACCTCGTTATTGACCATGGCAAGTCCGCGGAAAATGAATTCGCCAAGTCCTCCCGCTCCAATCGCAGCCGCGATCGTTGCCAGCCCAATCGACACCACAGTCGCAATGCGCACGCCAGCGACGATCACTCCCGAAGCCAGCGGCAACTCAACCTGGAAAAGCAATTGACGGTCCGTCAGCCCCATCGCGCGTCCAGCCTCAACGACTGCCGGATCGACACCTTGAATTCCCGCATAAGTATTTCGGATCAGCGGCAACAGCGCATAAAGCGCGAGCGCCAGAATAGCGATCCGTCCAGCGCGCTCGCCAATCCACGGAGCAGGAAGAAGGAAGCCAAAGAGGGCAAGACTAGGAATGGTTTGCACAATATTCGCGCTGCCCAGCACCGCCTTGCTGAGTCGCGGAACGCGCGTGATCAGAATGCCGAGCGGAATTCCAACCGCCGCCGCGAGAAGCGTCGCCACGCCTGCCAGCGTGATGTGCTCTAGCGTCAACTCGAGCACCTGCTGACGATTCGCCATCATGAAGTGAAAAAAATTCATGCCAACCTCGCCGTTGCACATGAATCGGGCAACCGAGAATCGGGCAATGAAGAAAACGCCTCCACATAAGCGCGGACCAATGAGTGTTCTGAGCGCGGAAACTCCGCCGCCGGAAGATCGACGATCAATCGTCCCGCTTCCATCAACGCAATTCGGTCAGCCAGCAGCAAAGCCTCGCGCAGATCGTGTGTCACAAAGATCACGGCTTTTTGCATACGCTGTTGCAAAGCGCGAAACTCCTTCTGCATCTCCGATCTCGTGATGGGATCGAGCGCGCCGAAAGGTTCGTCGAGAATCAGAATTCCAGGATCGGCCGCAAGCGCGCGTGCAACACCGACGCGCTGTCTCTGTCCTCCCGAAAGTTGGCTGGGATAACGCGACGCAAGTTCCGG
>PMSZ01000495.1 GCA_003168235.1 Acidobacteriaceae bacterium | reverse complement strand
CGCCGCGGAAACACACCTCGTGACATCGCATCCACGCCGCTGCCTATCACGCACGACGCCGCCCAATTTCTGATCGACGCTCGCTACACCATAGGATTCGCCGTCGAAACTCACGTCGATTTTTCGTCCGACCGAACCCTGGCGCGCCAAATCGCCCTGCGTGGCGCCTACGTGGTCGAACAAGCCGCACCCTTCACCTCGTTGCCCGCAGCCGGATCGCTCGTCATCGTCGCCCCANNCTTTAGAAATGGTGCGCTAGAAGCTAGAAGGACGATCAGCCGAGACCGAGTAAGTGGGTTTTGTAGATTTGCGGTAAGCGTCCGCCGTCCCTTGTTCCTTCCCCACATTTTTCTGAACCGCATTTCGTCCCAAAATCATCTACGCCTTTCAGGGGGACTTTCATGCCTGACCCGCGCTATCCCATTGGCAAATTTTCCTACACTGGCCCGCTCACCGCAGAACAAAAACAGGAATGCTTGAACAATATCGAGCAGACTCCCGCGCGATTGCGCACCGCCCTCAGCGGACTCTCGGACCAGCAGCTCAATACTCCCTATCGCGATGGCGGCTGGACCCTCCGCCAGCTCGCTCACCACGTCCCCGATAGCCACATGAACTCCTACATCCGTTTCAAGCTGGCGCTCACCGAAGACGAGCCCACCATCAAGTCCTACATGGAGAACCTCTGGGCCGAATTGCCCGAGGCGAAGCAAGCTCCCATCGAAATATCGCTGGCCTTGCTCGATTCCCTGCACCAGCGCTGGATGCTGATGCTGCGCAAACTCACGGACACCGATTGGCAACGCACCTTCCGCCATCCCGAGCTCGGTCCCATGTCGCTGGAAAAAAATCTAGCCCTCTACTCCTGGCACGGCCGCCATCACGTAGCCCACGTCACGACTCTGCGCGAAAAGATGGAATGGTAGGAACGCTCCGAGCCGCGAGCTACGATCGAACAGATTAAGTAGAGACGTGGCGCGCCTCGTTAGAGATGCGCACTATTGGGTGCAAGTCGCTTTCTTGTAGATTGTACGTACATGTGCCTGCTCGAAGCTCGCGGCTCGAAGCTCGCAGCATTCACGGCAACCCCGACTTCCAAGCCAGATAACTCGCCGCCTCCCGCATCACCGCCACAAACCGGTCCCACCAATGCCGCGGACGCGACTCCGGCCTCGGAGCCAACTCCACTTGCACCCCTTCGTGTTCAAGCAATGCCCGGATGCGAAACACATGGTACGCATCGCTCACCGCGATGCAGCTGTGCATTCCGTTGACTCGCATGATGTTGGCCACACGCGCCGCCGATTGCGCCGTATCCGATCCCTGCGTCTCCGCGATCAGCGCCTGCTCCGGGACACCCCGCCGCATAAGATACTCTTTGCCTACTCCGCCTTCGCTGAAATCCGGGTCCAGCGCCGATCCACCGGTCGTGATCACCACCGGCGCCATGCCCTTCTCAAACAATTCGTAACCGTGGTCCAGACGCGCTCGGTAGACCGGCGACGGATGTCCCGCGTATTCAGCCGCCCCAAAAATCGCGATGACGTCGGCCCTGGTCGTTGCCGTTTCCCTGGCCGCACTCGCAATGCGCGATCCCGTAATGCCAAAAAACATCAGCAGCGCGCCCAGCAAAGCCAGCACCAGCAGCGCCCACGGACGCATCCACCAGGATTTCTTTCGGCCAGATAGAGTGGAGTCTTCGGACATAAGAACAGGTTTTCAAAGTTTCATGCTGTCGCGAAACCTTGAAACTCTGAACCCCTGAAACCTGGGCTTTTAAGACAACGCTTCGACAATATCCTTGGTAGCAATCGCGCCCTCGCGCAGAATCTGCCAGGTGCCGTCTTCTTTGAAGTGCACAATCGTGGAAGAGACGGTGCGCGGAGACTTCCCGCCATCCACAATCATGGAGATGCGATCCTGCAATTGGTCCCGCACCTCTTCTGCGCTCGTGCATTCCGCAGCCCCGCTCAGGTTGGCGGAAGTTGCCGTGATGGGAATTTTCGCCGCCCGCACTACCGCCAGCGGAATTGAGGCCGCCGGCACGCGCAACGCCACATTGCCCGTATTCGCCGTGACCTTCAGCGGCAAATGCGACGCCGCCGGAACAATGATGGTCAGCGGCCCCGGCCAAAACCGTCGCGCCAGCAAATGAAAATCGTCCGGCAGGGGACGCGCAAATTCCTCCGCCTGGTCGACATTCTCGATCAGCAGCGAAAGCGGCTTGTGGCGCAACCGCGATTTGATTTCGTAGACGCGCTCTACCGCGCGCAGGTTGAACGGGTCTGCCGCCAGGCCGTAAAACGTATCGGTCGGCATGCCGAGCACCTGACCGGCTTGAATTTGTTCGGCCGCGTACTTGATCAGCGAAGCTTCTGGCGTTTCGGCATCAATTTTTAGGATCTCCGCGCGCACTCTGGTTCCTTCCTGATGGTCGGCGCAAAATGGCCTACGCTGCCCGCTCCAAACACTTCCGGCGTAAACCTCGCCCCGCGTAAAGATTGTCTGTGTAAACAATGAAATGTACCATACATCCTGTTCTCCGAACCAACCCACGGAACCAACCCATGAGGCCCGCCGCCAAACTCCCGCGAACCGCCGGTCAGACCGACCGTCTGCGTCCCGTTGCTGGCCGCCACAACCAGCGATTGAAGGATTTGCGCCTCGCCTTCCGCCGCGCCGAACTGACCGCTCAGGGCGAGTGCGCGATCGACGGCGTCAAATTGTTGGGAGAAGCCTTGCGCAGCGGCGTGCATTTGCAAAGCGTATTCTTCAGCGAATCGGCGCGCCCGCTCGCCGAAAAGCTTTTTCCCCAGATCAACGCCCGTACTGAAACCCTCGTCCTGCCGAACGCACTCTTCAACTCGATTGTCCCCAGCGATGCGCCTCAGGGCGTTGCTGCCCTCGTCAAGTTGCCAGGTTATACATCGGAGCAACTACTCGATCGCTCCAGCGCCAGTCCGCTTGTCGTTGCCGCCGGACTTCAGGACCCCGGCAACCTGGGGACGATTCTGCGCTCTGCCGAAGCCTTCGGGGCGGCCGGAATTTTTCTCACCGAAGGAACCGTCAGCCCATACAACTCGAAAGTTCTGCGCGGTTCAGCCGGTTCGATCTTCCGTTTGCCCTTCCTGCAAATTTCATCTGCGGAGTTGCTTCCGCTTCTGCGCGCCCGCCGCGTTCGCCTGCTGGCGACCTCTTCGCACCAGGGAACTCCGCTGCCGCGAGTTTCATGGACTTTGCCGCTGGCCATCTTCATCGGCAACGAAGGCGCAGGTCTGTCGCGTGAACTGACCCGTCAAATGGATGAAACAGTCGCGATCCCACAAGCCGCGCAAGTCGAATCCCTCAATGCCGGAGTCGCCGCCAGCATCGTGCTGTACGAAGCAGCAATGGCAGGTCAGAGGTGAGAGGTGAGAGTTCAGATTGCAGAGGTCGGATTGCAGAGGTCAAAGTCTTGATCTGCGAATCGTTTGTTGGCACCCTGGAGCCTTCACCTCTGCAATCCGACCTCTGACCTCTAACCTTTTATGAGTCTCTTCGCTCCCATCCCGAACAACGATCAACCGGCCGCCGGCGCGCGTCCTCTTGCCGACCGCATGCGTCCGCGAACGCTCGACGAATTCGTCGGACAAGAGCACCTCGTCGGCCCCGGCAAGCCCCTGCGCGTGCAGATCGAGCACGACGGCCCTGAATCATCCGGGACAGGCTCGATGATCCTCTGGGGCCCGCCCGGCTCGGGCAAAACCACACTCGCCAAGATCATCGCCGAAACCACGCAGGCGAACTTCGTCGAATTCTCCGCCGTCATGAGCGGAATCAAAGAGATCAAGCAGGTAATGGCCGCCGCGGCGCAGGCCGCCGAAATG
>PMSZ01000046.1 GCA_003168235.1 Acidobacteriaceae bacterium | reverse complement strand
TACCACTTGACGATGTTGCCCGATTCATCGTGCAGTGGGCTAGTACGGAACAGAAACCATCGATAAGTTCCATCGAAACGGCGTAGGCGCGCTTCGACCTCACCCGCCTCGCCAGAAGCGAGAACGGATCGCCAGTAATCAGCCAGGCCGCTCAGGTCGTCCGGATGAACCGCAACCGTCCAGCCCCGGTCGATTGCCTGTTCCGCAGAAAGGCCCGTATAATCCAGGTAGAGCTGGTTGAAGAAATCGGCGGAACCATCTGAACGGGCAGACCATGCGAACGCGGGAATCGTATTGATGATGGCTCGAAGTTGATTTTCCGACTTCCTTATTTCGTCGACTGCCTTCTGCAATTCCGTTCTGGCCCGGTGCTGGTCCGTGACGTCGACGCAGGTACCAATGAACTCGTTCGGTTCGCCCGCCGCATCGTACACGGTGTGCGCGACAATACGAATCATTCGGTTTGAGCCATCCGGTAAGACAGCGGGGAATTCGCCGTCGGCGATCTTCTCCCGGCGTGCCGTTTCGTACAGTTCCATGATGCGCGGCCAGTTTTCCGGACCAGCGGCCGTGAAGACCTTGCCGGCCTCTTCCGTGGTAGGCGGGACGTCTCCCGCGGGAAATCCCAATATTCGGTACATTTCCGCGGAAATGTACCGGATCTCCGGAGGATTTACACGCGCGTTGGAAGCATAGCTGCCAATATGACCCAATCTCTCTGCTTCCGCCAGGTAGTATTCGCTTCTCTGCACGCGGGCGGCAACTTGCCGACGAGGCCCCCCCACGCGCCGCTTGGCTTCGACTAGCCCTACAATCAACAATATTGCCGTCAGGAAGGCCGCAAATTGCACGTAGGAAGACGGCTCGATGGCCAGATGGAATCGCGGAGGCAGAAAAAAGTAGTCGTAGGCCAGGGCAGAGAGGGCAACGGACATGAGCCCAGGGCCCTTGCCCCCGTAAAGGCTGCTCACCATGGCAGCCAGGAAGAAACAGGACGTCGGGGCATCGGACGGCCACGCCACAGCCAGCGCCAGGCCGCAGGAGATCGCAGCCAGACCGTAACGTCGAAGTTCGGAGACGAGAACCATTCGCGATCAGCCCAGGGCAATCATCCCCATCGAACGGAGCACCACTCGCGGATCTCCCCTAACCGCCCTGCGGTTTAATAGTCCCACAGTTCCTTGTGATCCGGGCCCAAAGGATTTTTCTTCAGGGGCTTCTCGACGAGATGAAACCCATCGAACTGCGCTGCGGTTCTGCGCACGAAGTATGTTCAGGCGAGTCGGCTCGCGAATTCATGCATGCGCCTGCCCGTTCAGGGCGGATCGGTGTCCACACACCTGTCGCCTTTGCGTGGCGAACTGCGATTCGCTGCTCTTCACAAGCTGAGCAGGCCGGGGACGATTGCGAGCTCATTGGTTCCATCGAAGGAGTCCGAAGCGGTCAATCTGGCCGATGGTGGAGTCACTGTTGGGTCGCGAGACGTTGCGACGTCACCACTGGCGAAGGACTCTGACACACCCCACTTTCACGCTTATAGAAAGCGGGCGACGGCATCCCTCAAACTGGAGGGTTCCCCTTTGTATTGAGGCTGCGAGTTGCTCGCGCGATCTGGTCATGCGGTCCTCGCTATTGGCCGCCCGATTGCAAACTACTCGTGCGGATGGTCAAAAAAGCAAAGACCCCAAGCAGCTTAAAGGAGATGTGATGAAGGTTCAAGGTAATAGTCTTAGCTCAATCGGCGCGATGCTTCTTTTTGCGATTTCGTCGTTCGCACAGCAAGTGAAAACCGACTTCGATCGGACCGCAGATTTCAGTCAGTACAAAACGTACTCTTGGGAAAACGTTCACGCCCAAGACCCTCTATGGGTCGATCGAATCAAAGCGGCCGTCAATTCCGCTCTGGCAGGGAAAGGGTGGACAGAAGTGGAATCGGGCGGGAACGTTTCCATCATGGCGATGGAGATGAATCAGAGTCACCAAACTCTCAACACTTACTACGACAGTTTCGGCGGCGGTTGGGGATGGAGAGGCCGGTTCGGAGGCGGATTCGGCGACGGATTCGGCGACTCGACCACTACGGAGAGCACATACAAGGTGGGAACGCTGATCGTCGACCTGTTCGATTCGAACACGAAGAAACTGATTTGGCGCGGATCGGCCAGCGATACCCTTTCCGACAAATCGGACAAGAACATCAAGACTCTCGACAAGGGTGTGGAGAAGATGTTCGATCATTTCCCTCCGGTTGCACGTTAACGAGATTTCTGAGAAAGGAATGACCATGACCCCGCTGAAGAAAGTTTCATCGCTCACCACCGACCCGCGTTGCATGTCTCTTTTGACGGCAGCGGCAGGCGTCGTTCTGCTCGCAGCCCACGGCTACGCCCAGGCCATTTCGACCGCCAATGCCTCCGCCATCAGCCCCCTTCCCGTGAAGGTGCGATCCGTCGCCGAAGACAGGTCAATCCGTCCCTTCCGCATTAACGTTCCGGAAGGGGCACTCGTCGACCTCCGCCGACGTATTGCGGCGACGCGCTGGCCTGACAAGGAAACGGTCAATGACGAATCCCAGGGCATCCGGTTGGCGGAGGTGCAGGCGCTGGCGCAGTACTGGGGCAACGGCTACAACTGGCGCAA
>PMSZ01000279.1 GCA_003168235.1 Acidobacteriaceae bacterium | reverse complement strand
TCCACCACCGGTGCAGGAAGTGTTTTCCTTCCGAGGCCCGGAACCGCCGCCGAAAATCCTCTTGCTTCCCGTCATCTTCGAGATCGTGTTCGATCTTCTGTTTCAGCGACTGCAACATTCTCGGCACGCTCACCAGCACTGAAACCCGCTCCCGCCGAATCGTGTTCACAATCTCCGAAGGCTTCAGCTCTTCCTGAAAAATCATGGTTCCACCCAGCCGCGGAGACAGAAACATCCCGAGGAATTGTCCAAACACGTGGCTCAGCGGCAGAAGATTAAGGAAGCGAACCGGATGCACCCAGCGCTCGTACTTCAGGTACTTCTCCATCTCCTTCTCAATCGGAGCGATGTTGCCCGCCACATTGGCATGAGTCAGCATCACTCCTTTGGGCTCGGTGGTTGTTCCCGAAGTGAAGACAATCTCGAGCGTATCGGAAGGTTGAATCTGGACCGGACGAAAGCGTTCCGAGGAATGTTCTGCAACCACCTCCGCCAGATCGGCAGGGTCGATCGTCGCGATCGCGTCCGCTTCGTGCCCGGCAAACACCGGCGCCCGTTCGCGCGGACACACCACCAGCCGGGTTCGTACCTGCGCGCTGATGCGCCGTGCAAAATCAGGGCTTGCGCCATCATCGACCGGAACCGCAATCACGCCACACAGCGCGCATCCCAGAAAGGCCGCAACCCATTCGGCGCAGTTCGGAGCCCACAACAACACCGCGTCGCCCTTTACGATCTTGCGCGCTTCAAGCTCCCTCGCAAACTGATACGTAACTCCCACAACGCGCCGGTAAGTCCAGAGCTCATGCCGGTACCCGCGCGGAAACACGTAGGCACACTCGTCACCCGAACCCACCTTGCCCCAGCGCTCGAAATCGTCCAGCGTATCCAGCAGACTTGCCCGCACACCCTGTTTAGTAGCACAATTCCCAGAACTTTACAGGACTAACCGCGCTCGAGCGGTAATCCGAGATCGAATGGCAAGAATTTTTCCAGCTCGCGTCATCGTGTTGCAGGACGTCATGCTCCGCGTCGCTGTCGCGTTCGGACTCGCTTGTCTGCTCTCCTGTCAGTCACCTACGTCGACGAATGGCGTGAATTCGCCGTCTTCCTCGACCGGCGCCGGCCGCCAGTCAGAGAACAGCCAGCAAACCGGCCCTGACCGCGACCTCCGCCAGGACGAAGCCGCCGGCGGACACATCCTGCGCAAGCACGTCGGGCAAACCGAACGGCAGCTTCGCGAGCGCCTCGAACGCGAACGCAACATCACTGGAGCCTCAACCTACACCGACGTCTCGACCGCGGAACACGCCGTAGGTGCCGCGATTTCCGAGTCGCACGCCCAGATCCAAAGCTGGCTCGACCGCTCTGGCCGGCGCCCCAACCTCGTGCTCGATTACGACAGCCCCGATCCCATCGGCCGCACCATGAATCGCGGCGAAATCCACTCCCATGTGTGCTCGCACGCTCTGGTCGTACTAAAATACGCTGGGCCTGATAACTACTACGTCCTAACCTCTTACCCGGAGTGCCGCTAATGACCCCTAAACCGGAAATCACGGCCGCAAGTTTTCCCGCGCTGCATACCTTTCTGCGCGGATACTTCCACGAAGATGTCGCCGACGAATACGGAACTCCCCCCGAGGCCGCCGATCAGTTCTGCGATGATGCCGAAAGCGACGAGCGCATCCCGGTCGCGCGCGAGTGGCAACAACTGGTCGAGTTGACCGGCACCGACCCCACTCCATTGAACGCGGCGTTGAAGAAACTGGGCAGCGCCATTCGCCTGGACGAAGAGGAAATCCCGCAGGTCTCAGCCATCTTCGCCCGTTGTCTAGCCATCAAGTCCCATCGTCGCGTGGCGAACGAATAGTTCAGTTATCTCTAGCCACCGTAGTGGCTTGATGTTGCCAATCGGAAGCTGAACGCTCCTGCCACCGGCGCTTTATCCTTCCCGTCCCACGCCCAGCGCGTCCGCCACGCGGTTGATGTAGTTGAACCACGACGCAATCAGCGTGATCTGCAATATCGCCTGGTCCTCGAACCCGGCCGCACGCAACTTCTCGTGATCGTCTTTCCAGACCTTGGTCGCGTCTTTCGTGAGTTTCACCACGTAATCGATCATCACCCGCTCCTGCGCCGTGATGGGAGCGGTCGTGTAATCGCGCTCCAATGCCTCCACCAGTTCCTTGTCCAGCGTGACACGACGCAGAAACTCTGCGTGAGACTCGATTCAATACACGCACCGGTTCGTCACCGAGACCATGGTGGCGATCATCTCGTGCTGGCGTCGCTGCAGCGGCAAATCGGGACACATCAGTGCGCCAAACGTTGAAAACGCATGTTTCAGCGCTTGCGGAATCAAGGAGTGCGACGCCACAATCAGCGACCCTCCCCCCTCCGCCGGATGCATCGGAATCGCATATTCCTGCGGATAGAGCGCCTTTTGCCCTTCCATCGCCTGCCGCAGTTCTTCGTCGGCTTCCGACAGCGGGATGGTCCGAATCCATGTCATGTATCGACTTACCTCCGCCCGGGAACGACCTCGCCGGGTTTTACACACCCTACACGCCCCCCTGCCGTCTTTCCATAATGGGAAAGCGTTACCGCCTTACGCATGCGGCGTCGGGTACTGATATGATTTTGGGTTGCGATGGAATTACCGGAGGCTCCGGAATGCCGCAAGACTCGTTGACCATCACTGACAACCGCACCGGAAAGAAGTACGACCTTCCCGTTGAAAACGGCACCATCCGCGCGATGGATCTTCGCCAGATCAAAACCGGGCCTGAAGATTTCGGCCTGATGACGTACGACCCGGCCTTCACCAATACCGCCTCTTGCCGCAGCGCGATCACCTACATCGACGGCGATCGCGGAATCCTGCGCTATCGCGGCTATCCCATCGAGGTGTTGGCGGAAAAATGCACTTATCTCGAAGTTGCTTACTTGCTCCTGTTCGGCGAACTGCCCACCGCCAGCGAATTAAAGAGCTGGGTGTATGACATCACCCATCACACCATGCTCCACGAAACCACCAAGAAGTTCATGGAAGGCTTCCGCGACCACGCCCACCCCATGGCCATGCTGGTGAGCACCGTCGCCGCGCTCTCCACCGTCTATCCCGAGTCCAAGCACATCCACGATCCTGAGAACCGCCTGCTGCAGATCAAGCGCCTCGTCGGCAAGATGCCTTCTATCGCCGCGATGTCCTATCGCCACATGGAAGGATTCCCCTACGTCTATCCCGACAATGACCTCACCTATCCCGAAAATTTCATGAACATGCTGTGGAAGATGGTCGAGCCGAAATATCTGGCCAATCCCGTGCTGTCGCGCGCCCTCGACATCCTCTTCGTTCTTCACGCCGACCACGAGCAGAACTGCAGCACCAATGCCATGCGGGCCGTAGGCAGTTCCCAGGCCGACCCATACCTTGCCACAGCTTCGGCTGCCGCCGCTCTTTCCGGCCCGCTGCACGGCGGCGCCAACGAAGAAGTGCTGCGCATGTTGGACGAGATCGGCAGCAAAGAAAACGTGCCCGCTCATATCAAGAAGATCAAGGAAGGCAAGGGCAAGCTGATGGGCTTCGGGCACCGCGTTTACAAGAACTACGACCCGCGCGCCAAAATTATCAAGTGGGCCGCCGATCAGGTCTTCGAAGTCACCGGACGCAACACCAAACTGGAGATTGCCCTCGAACTGGAGCGCATCGCCCTGGAAGACGATTATTTCGTGCAGCGCAAGCTCTATCCCAACGTCGATTTCTACTCCGGCATCATCTATCAGGCAATGGGCTTCAAGCCGGAGATGTTCACCGTGCTCTTCGCCATCCCGCGCACCATCGGCTGGCTGACGCAGTGGAACGAAATGCTCAATGATCCCGAGCAGAAAATCGCCCGCCCCCGCCAGGTCTGGATCGGACACGACACGCGCGAGTTCGTGCCGATCGAAAAACGCGGAAAGTAGCGGTTCGGCTCAGCCGGTTCCTTTTTTCTCGCGACGCAACGCAACCGCAAATCCACGGCTAACTCCTCCCAATGTGGAAGTGGGCAGCAGAATCTTTTCAGAACCGGACGTACACTCCCTTTTGGTAACCCCAGTAATCGTTGGTAACCATCGCACCTCCTCCTCCCAGCCTTACAATTACCTTACTCCGCAGTCCCGATTGCGGCGTTTCGTTTGGGAATCTCCCCGGCGAGGTTCGGACCCGTCCGGTGCTGCGGCAAACGCAAGAATGCGACCGCAAAGCGCGGCGGGAAAAAGGCTGGAGTCCGCAAACCCTATGGCGTTTGGTTTTGGCTTCAACAAACAAAAGGTCCTCAGCGCCGCGGAAAAGTTTGTGCAGCAGGGTAAGCTGCAAAACGCCATTGCTGAGTACGAGAAGGTCCTCAAGAACGACGAGAAGGACCTTACCGTCAACAACACCATTGGCGATCTCTACGCCCGTCTTGGCGACAGCGAGAAAGCCATCGAGTGCTTCAAGAAAGTTGGCGATGCCTACGCCGCCCAGGGCTTCACCGTCAAGGGCATTGCCATGTACAAGAAGCTCACCAAGCTCCAACCCAGCGTGGATTCTTCCCTGAAGCTGGCCGAGCTCTATACCCAGCAGGGATTGTTCAACGACGCCCGCGCCCAGTATCTGCAGGTCGCCGAAGATTTCATGAAAGCGGGCGACCTCGACCAGGCCGTGCGCCTTTTCCAGAAGGTCCTTGAAATGGACCCGGAAAATGTTCCCATGCGGGTCAAACTCGCCGAAGTTTACATTCGCCTGGGAAAAAAGAAGGAAGCCTGGGACATTTTTTGCGCCGCCGCGGAATCGCTGCGCTCCCGTGGTTCGCTCGCCGCCGCCGAAGATCTTCTCAAGCGCATGCAGGCTCTCGACCCCGGCAGCAGCTATGTTCTGCTGCTGCGCGCAAAAGCCGCCCTCGATAGCGACGATCCCAAGCATGCTATCGAATACCTGGAAAAGGCGTCCGATCTCGATTCGCATCCCGAAGCTTTGCGCGATCTGCTGAAAGCCTATCTTCAGATCGGAGATCTCACCAAGGCCCCGCTCGTTGCTGAGAAGCTGCTCACGGTGCACAACGATCCCGAAGGGCTCTTTCTGCTGGCGGAGGGTTGCTCCCGCCTCGGTCAGCACCATCAGGCGCTCGACGTCTATACCAGCCATGCCGATCGCCTGCTGGCGACGGACTCGGCCAAGCTCCTCAGCAACCTGCACACCATGATTGCCCATGTGCGCGACGATTCCGCCGCACTGGACTCGCTCCTGCTGCTGCTCAACAAGGCGGGCGACAGCACCCACGTCAACGAAGTCACCGAGTTGCTTGCCCACGCTTCCGTTAAAGACGGAAACCTGTCCCGCGGCCGCGACCTGTACCACATGCTGTCGACCACCGAACCGCAGAACCAGGTGCACCTGCAGAACTATCAGCAGGTTCTGGCACGCCTTGAGGAAGCTTCGCCCAGCCGCGGCATCACCGCCGAAGAAGGCGCCGTCATCGTCGAAGAGTTGGAAGCGATCGCCCCGATTGTCGATCAGGCGTATCCCGACGATATCGCCATCGCCGTGCGTTCCGCCGTCACCGACGCCGATCTGTTCCTGTCTTACAATCTGCCCGACAAGGCCATCGTGCCTCTGCTTGGCGTGTTGTCCCAGGCGCCGCGCGACGCGCGCCTCAATCAGCGTCTGGCCGCGCTCCATACCCGTTTCCACCGCTTCACCGAAGCGGCCGTATGCTGCCGCACCCTCGAAAGCGTTTATCACGACGCCGGCTATCCTGACGAAGCGGTGCGCTACGGCGACTTGGCCGTCCGCTATGAGCAAAGCGCGTCTGCCGCTGCGCCGGAAGCCGATTTGTCGGGAGCTGATTTGTCGGCAGGAGGTTCATCCGGACCCGGCTCGCCGGCCGTCGCCTCATCGGCAGCGTCGTCTTCAACCGCTCCGCACGCGCCCTGGCCCACTGCGGCCGCTTCGGCCGACGCCGATCTGACGCAACCTGAATTCGCCGTTGAGGAAATGGCTGTGCACGCGCCCTCCGACGAGCACGTTCCATCTTCCGACCTCGCCTCCGAGTGGGAGGATTCTCTCTCCGTCGACGAGCCGACTGCGGCTGTCGAAGCCGATGCCTCCGGTAATCCCGAGGTCGCCGAGACCGTTGAAGAAATAAAATTTTATCTCGAGCACTTCATGGGCGATCAGGCCCGCGCCGGTTTTGAGAAGCTCGAATCCTTGACCAGCGATGCCCGCGTTCTCGATCCGCTGCGCGCCGCCATCGAATCCGCTGGACAACCCGCAGCCGAGCCGGAACCGGAGATCGCGGAAATCAACGCCGACGAACTCGCCGCCGATGGGATTCCCGAGAATGAGATTCCCGCCGTCGAGATTTCCGCCGACGAAGTATCTGCAGACGAGCCGGCCACTTTTGAGGTTTCCGTCGAATCACAGCCAGTCGAGTCCGGGTCTGTCGAGTCCGGGTCTTTCGAGTCCAGGTCTGTCGAACTCCCGCCTCAGCCGGAGTTCCACCACGAAATTCACCTCTCCGCTGCAGCGGCTCCCGATCCCGAGCCGGCCCATGCCGAGCCGGCAGCCGCCGAGCCCGAGCCCGCTGCCGCCGAGCTTTCGGCGCTGGTCGCCGATCTCGAAGCTTCGCTGGGCGATTCCTTTCCGGAAGCGCCGCCGCCCAACGCAACACCACTGCCCGCGTGGCCGGCAGCCACGGCGCAGAAATCACAACCGCAGCCTGCGCCGGCTGTGCACTTACATTTCCCAACCGATATAGCGAAAGTAGCTCCGCAGCCCACGCGCCAGTCCGCGACGGAAATTTCGCCCGCCGTGCCTGCCGTCGCTGCCTCGGCGGCTGCGGCCGCCGCCGCTCCCGCGATGAGTTATGGTGCTGCTCCCGTGCGTCCTTTGGGAGCTGGCGCCCAAGCCATGCATCCCGCCGGCGGCGTCGATCTTTCCGAGATGTTCGGCGAGCTGAAACAGGAACTCGAAGAAGAAAAAATCGCCGGCGATGACGACCCCGAGACGCACTACAACCTGGGCGTCGCCTTCCGCGAGATGGGACTGCTCGACGAAGCCATTACCGAATTGCAGAAAGTCTGCGCTGCCATCGATCGTGGCCTAGCCTTTTCACAGCGCGTCCAGACTTACACCTGGCTGGCGCAGTGCTTCCTTGATAAGGGAGTTCCTGAAGCCGCGATCCGCTGGTACGAAAAAGCGCTCAATATTCCCGGGCTCGATGACGACGCGCGTCTCGCCATCAACTATGAACTGGGTTCGGCCTGCGAAACCGCCAAGGACAAGCCCGCGGCCTTGCGCCACTTCACCGATGTCTACGGTACCAACATCGATTATCGCGATGTCGCCGAGCGCATTCAGGCCCTAAAGTCGTAAAATGCACGCAGTGGGTTCGGAATCTGCGCTGGGGTGCGGCTCGGTCACACTCCACTCTTCTCACGGCCTCACTAACAACGACGCGTGCCATGATTCCCGATCCCAAGCTTTCCGACCCCCGGCTTTCCGATTCCAAACTTCCGTTCGCCAGTGCGCCCGTCAGTGTCGCGGAACTCAAACTCCCGGCGGCCGTTTCCGTTTCGTCGCGCTCGCCTTCGTTCGCGCGCCTGTGGCTGCGCCGCATCGGAGTGCTGTTCTTCGTATTTCTGTGCGCGACCCTTGGCGTGATGCTCATGATCCTGCCCTGGCGTCCGGAGTGGTCCGACAACCCGCTGCTCTTCACCTGGCCCACTCTTCGCACCGTAATCGCCAGCGGCTTCGTGCGCGGCCTCGCCACCGGCCTGGGCGCCCTCAACGTGTGGATCGGCTTCTCCGAAGCCATTCAATATCGGGAAGAGGAATGAAAAACAGTCGTTAGTCGACAGTCGCTGGTCGTTCGCAAACCAGGGTGCCGACGACTCGCGACTATCGACTGACGACCAACGACCGACCTATGACTGACCTATGACTGACGAAAAGCTCAACCCCGCTCCTCTCGCCTATCAGAACCCGGCGTTTCTCAACAGCCCTGACGGCCGAATCCTGCGTCTTCTCGCCGAGTACAGCGAACCGCTCGGGCGTTTCCGCCGCGAGCAGATCCAGGACACCGTCGTCTTCTTCGGCTCCGCCCGCATCCACAGCCGCGACGGCGCCGCCGAGCGTTTGACCGCAGTGCGAGATGAAGTCCGCACCAACGGCGCCACCCTCGCCGCCGCCGAACAGGCCCAGAACATGAAGCGCGCCGAGGCCGCCGTCGACATGGCCCGCTACTACG
>PMSZ01000178.1:3497-12365 GCA_003168235.1 Acidobacteriaceae bacterium | reverse complement strand
GCAAACCACCGACAACGAAGTGATCGAGGTCAAGCTGACCGAGACCGATGATGCTGACAAGGTTCTGCTGATGGAGCGATAGATAAACTGGATAGATAAACTGGATAAATAAACTGTCTGATGAGTGCCACCGCTTACTGCGTCTTTCCTCGTGCCGTCCACTCTGCATCGAACCTTGCACGTTCATAGAAAGACTTCTGCGTCCCCACTCCCGTGGTCGAGAGTCCAGCGTAGAGGTTGGCGCGCTTGACGGCCTCTTTTTCCGGCAGACCTTCACCCAAAAAGGTAGCAAAGCTGCCGATGAAGGCATCGCCGGCGCCGGTCGAGTCAACACTTTTGACGTTATACGCGGGCACGTGCTCCATACCCTCGCTGCCGGCAAGCAGGGAACCGTTCGCTCCGAGCGTGATGATGACGCGTCCGATTCCGCTGGCAAGAAGTTTTGCGGCACAGCGTTTGGCATCTTCCAGAGTACGCACCGTCATGCCGGAAATCGCCTCCGCCTCGCTCTCATTGGGAACAAAGTAATCGAGATCAGCTATCGCCTTCAGGTCGATGGGCTGCGCCGGAGCCGGATTCAGAATGCAGCGGATGCGGTTCTTTCGCGCGAACTGGATGGTGTAATACACGGTCTCCAGCGGAATCTCAAATTGCAGCACGATGCAATCGGCCATCTTCAGCATTTCGGCTGCGGCGTCCACGTCGGAGGGTTTCAGCGCATCATTCGCACCTTTGACCACAATGATCCGGTTCTGTCCGGAAGGATCGACGAAGATCGGCGCGACTCCGCTGGAAACGCCGGCCAACTGGCGTACGTGCGTAGCGTCGATGCCCAACTTTTCAAAGTTCCTGATGGTGGAGGGACCGAACAGATCGTCGCCCACGCGCGCCACCATAAATACTTCAGCTCCGCAAAGCCGGGCTGCGACGGCCTGGTTCGCGCCTTTTCCGCCAAAACCCAAGTCGAATTTCTGGCCGAAGATGGTCTCCCCCGGTTTCGGAAACTGATCCGAGAACGTCGTCAAATCCACATTGGCGCTGCCGACAACCGCGATGCGAGGGCGCTTTGCCATATTTACCTCGTTGTTGAAGAAGGCAGAGTCTAGTCAGTCGGTGAGTGCAAGTCAACCGTCGCGACGTGGGGTGGTAACGAAGCGTGGTAACCTTCGTAGTGCCTCGGTTGCTCGAACGCGCGGCGACGGGCTTATACTTGTCACGTACGGTTTTCAAGCTTCAGGTAGCGTCGAGGCCGCGCCATGGCCGATCCGCAAAAGCGCAAAAAGCCGCGATTCACGGTGAAGGTGCCGATCGAAATTTACGTGGAAGGCACCGAACATCCCATCCGCGGCGCCACCTCCGACCTCAGTCTCGACGGGTGTTATGTCGAGACCATGTTCAATTTCCCGATTGGACAATTTCTAGAACTTAAACTGCAACTTGAAGGCACGCTGCTTATTCTCGCCAGAGTGGTCACCTCGGACCCCCTGGTCGGCAACGGATTCCAGTTCGTAAAAATTCTGCCTGAGGATCTCGAAGAACTGAGCGCCTTTCTCGACAATGTCGCGACGCAAGAGGCCGCGGAGGGAGAAACGAAGGCGTAAGTTGGTCGTGACTTAGTATCGGCTATCGACATCGAGAGCCGCCACCGGCTGCCACTCAAAACCTGCTCATTGCTGGTAACCTGCTCGTCGTAACAAGAACCCGCGCATTCATCTGGCATCCGCATCCGCTCTTGGGTATTCTCTTCAAGGGCATTCTCCTTGGCATTCTCTTAACTATGGCTACCATCTCGCTGAGCGAACTATTGGGCTCGACCGTATATGACGGTTCTGGCGCCGTCAGCGGCCGGGTGCGCGAGGTGGCGCTCGCTCCGCAGGAAGACCGCTCGCGGGTGGCTTCGCTCATCGTCAAGACCCCGGCAGGAAACCGCATATTGCCGTTGACAGCAGTTTCGGCGGTCGATTTTTCCGCGGGCAAGAGCGGGATTCGGGCGTCGACCCCTGTAGCGGACTGGGCGGCAGCCAACGGCGCGGAGGGCCTGCTGTTGCTGAGCCGCGATCTGCTCGATCAGCAGGTGATTGACGTCCACGGGCGCAAGGTGGTGCGGGTGAATGACGTCGATTTTCACCACGATAGCGCGCAAAATCGCTCCGTTTTGCGGGTGGGCGGCGTCGATGTGGGCGCGCGTGGCGCGCTTCGCCGTCTGCTCAAAGGCATGGTTCCGGCCGCCGCGCTGCGGGCGCTGCTGGTGCGAGTTCCACCCCGCGAAATTCCCTGGGATTTTGTCGATCTCATTGAGACCGATCCTGCGCGCCGCGTTCGGTTGAAGATATCGCACGAACGCCTGGCTAGGCTACATCCCGCTGATATCGCGGACATCGTCGAAGATCTGGCTCCCGATGAGCGCGAGGCCGTTTTTGAAACGCTCGACGAGGGCGTCGCCGCCGGTGCGTTGGAGGAACTCGAACCCAAGGTGCAGAAAGCGGTGCTCGAGTCGCTCGATTCCGACCGCGCCGCCGACATTGTCGAGGAGATGGAGCCGGACGCAGCCGCCGATCTGCTGGGCGATTTGTCCGACGAACGGACGGAAGAAATTCTGGTGCAGATGCAGCCCCAAGAGCGCCAGGAAGTCACCGAACTGCTCGAGTTCAAGGAAAATTCGGCAGCCGGACGCATGACTACCGAATTCATTGCGCTGCCAGTCGCCGCCACCGCGCACGATGCGATCGAGGCCATGCGGACTTTCGAAGGCCGCATGGAAAACATGAGCACCATCTACTTGACGGATTCCCATGGAACTCTGGCCGGTGCGGTGCCCCTGGTAAAGATCGTATTGGCGCCAGCCTCGACGCCGCTGCTGGCTTTAGGCCAGGAGCCGCTGATTTCCTGCCACGAAGATACAAAAGAAAAAGAGTTTGCCGAGCTCTTCGACAAGTACAACCTGCTCACCCTGCCGGTGATTGATGAACACGGACATCTCACCGGCGTGATCACTCCGGACGATGTGATCGCGATGCTGCGCGCCAAGCTTTAGTCGCTATGCAGTAGAGACTGTCGGCGGTCCGCACCGCACGGCAAAAAGTTTCCTTCGCTTGCAGTTTCACCTATCCAGACCACGCTCGAAGCGTTTATTCTGATCGTTCTGTTTTGCCAATTTTGAACGTTTTTCTGACCTGCGCGCATGAAATTNNTGACCTATTCGCAGGCGGGCGCGCAGTTCGGCTATACGCTGTTGTGGACCATGATCCCCATCACCATCGCCTTGATCGTGGTGCAGGAAATGTGCGCCCGAATGGGAGCGGTCACCGGCAAGGGGCTCAGCGACCTGGTGCGGGAAGAATTCGGACTGCGCATCACGTTTCTGATGATGCTCGGAATTCTCATCACGAATTTTGGGAACGTCATCACCGAATTTATCGGCATTGCGGGAAGCATGGGGCTGTTCGGAGTTCCGAAGTACATTTCGGTGCCGATCTGCGCTGTAATCGTCTGGCTGATTGCCGTTAAAGGACAGTACAAAAGCGTGGAGAAGGTTTTTCTCGTCGCGTCTTTCTTCTATATCACCTACATTTTTGCCGGCGTGTTGGCGAAACCGGCCTGGATCGAGGCCATAAAGGCCACGGTCAAGCCTCCGCCACTCGCGGCCTTTAGGGAGAACGCCTATCTCTACATGGTGATCGGAGTCGTCGGCACCACCATCGCGCCGTGGATGCAGTTTTATCTGCAATCGTCGATCGTGGAAAAAGGAGTGACACGGCGGCAATATAACGCCTCACGGCTCGACGTAGTCGTGGGATGCATCTTTACCGATGTAGTAGCGTGGTTCATTATTGTGGCGTGTGCGGCCACGCTCTATCTGCATGGTGTGCGCGATATTCGTGACGCTGCCGACGCCGCGCAGTCGCTTCGTCCATTGGCCGGCGACTGGGCATATATCCTATTTGCGCTGGGACTCTTTAACGCGTCGCTGTTTGCGGCGTCGATCCTGCCGCTTTCCACCGCCTACACGGTTTGTGAAGGGCTGGGCCTGGAGTCGGGTGTCGAGCGGAAGTTCTCAGAGGCTCCCGCGTTTTACTGGCTCTATACCGTGCTCATCGCGGCCGGAGCCGCAGTGGTTCTGATTCCCGGCCTTCCGCTGATCAAGATTGCCGTGTTCTCGCAGGTGGTCAATGGCGCCGTGTTGCCCTTTGTCCTGATTTTCATGTTATTGCTTATCAACAAGAAAGAACTGATGGGCGAGTTCGTAAACAAACCCACGTTCAACATCATCGCCTGGGCAACCACCGCGATTATGATCGGTCTCACCGTGTTCTACCTGTACGATCAAATACGGGGTTAGATGTTTCGCGCTTAAAGGATTTTTCCAGCCGCCAAGTCCTTCACCAACCCCCGGTCAGCTTCCAGAAAATCCAGTTCCAGCAGTTCCTGCCGCGTGACCCAGCGAATTTCGCGAAAAATCCGGTTCTCGAGTTCACCGTCATAGTTGCGCACTTCAAAGAAGCGGAGTTCGACCGATCCGCCTCTCGGGTATTCGTGGACAATGCGGGCAACCTCGACGCCGACCTCCGCCACGATTCCCAGTTCTTCTTCGAGTTCGCGGCGCATGGCCTCGCGTGGCTGTTCGCCTTCTTCGATCTTGCCTCCGGGAAATTCCCATTTGAGCGGCATGGGCTGGTGTCGCGTTCTCTGGCAGGCGAGAAGGCGGTCTCCTTTGAGAATCAGTGCGGCGACGACTCGCTTCATGGATTGGAAGACCGTTTCCAGTTTCTGGTTTTGTCGCAACAATTTTCGTGGGGGTTAAAGATTCCAGCAGCTAGAGGCCATGAGCTAAAAGCTGGCGATGGCGGTTCAGGAGCCTTCGAGCCGCTTGCCAACCAGTTGAGCGCAATATTCAATCAGGTCGCGATCCTCGTGAGCGAATGCGGCCAGAAAGTGGCTGTCGATGTCGAGTTCGCCGGCGACCTTGCCGTGAACAAAGATGGGGACAACGATCTCCGACTGGGTTTCAAGCGAGCAGGCAAGATAGCGCGGATCTTTCTTCACATCATCGACCACGACGGTCTTTCCCGATGAAGCCGCAGCGCCGCAAATGCCCTGGTGCAGAGAAATGCGAGTGTGCGGAGTCATCGCTCCCTGGTAGTGCCCCAGTACCAGCACCGGCGGATTGGCGCCCGCTTCGAGCATGTAGAAGCCCACCCAGTTGTACTTGAGCATATGTTGATTAAGGACCAGCGTGATGCCTTCCATCAACTGGTCTGCTGTGTGCGATTCGGCGTCCAAACGGTCCACTTCAACGCGCGCTTCGTCGATCTTTTGAAGGGTGCCCATAGTGTGAATGACAGTAATCTTAAACTAACTTGTGTTTCTGGGATCTGACCACGGTACTTGCGTAATCGTTCCCCGGGTTGCTGGTTCCTTGGGTAATCGCCTCTTGCGTAATGGGCCGAAGGCCGGGCTGGGGGCCGAATACCGTGGGATGAATCGCTCCCGCCAGCGCACGCAAACCCGCAAGCAGGGTCGGCGCGGGCGTGTTCAGCAGTTCGTCGGAGATGCAGTAAACCTGGGCGTTACGAACCGCGGCGGTGTCTTCCCAGCCTTGCCTGGACGCAATCTTCGCGAGCGGGACACGATCGCCCGCGCCGCACCAGGCTGCGATGATGACCTCCGGTCGCAGTTTTGCAACTTCTTCAGACGAGCACTGTTTGCCGGGAATGCCGAGAAACTCGCCGCCGGCTGCATCCACCAGCTCGGCGACCCACGACTGCGATGCAATGATCGGTTTCCCCCACTCCTCGCAAAACACGCGCTTTCTGGGAAGGCCGGCGGTACGGCAGCGCACGTCTTCGATGGCCGATTGCATTTCGTGGATAACCTTCGCTCCGCGCTCGCCAGCGCCGACTGCTGAAGCGATCAATGCGATGTCGGTATAGATGTCGTCCAGAGTGCGCGGAGCGAAGCCCAGAAAGCGAATGCCTGCCTTTAGAATCTCCACGACGGCAGCTTCCTGGTAGGGAACAGCCGCGATCACTAGATCTGGTTCGACGGCCAGAATTTCGACGGCTTTTGAGGTCCAGGAATCGGCGACAATCCGTCGCCGGCCGTTGTCACGGTCTTCGCTCCGCAGCTCAGGAACCACGTCAACACAGTACTTCGTGCAAGCGACCACGCGGTTCAATTCGCCAACCCTGGCGAGGATCACCGTCGCGCTCGGTTGCAGGCAGACGATGCGGCGCGGAGCGCGGGAATCGGGCATCACTTTATTGTAGAGGACTGTTTCGCCTCCGGTTGATATACGGGCCAATCATTAGCCAGGGCAATTTCCTTCAGATTCGGATTGGGGTTGATAACGAAGGGGTGTTTTGACAGGGCAAGCATCTCGCGGTCCCAGATGGCATTGCCGAAGGCACAATCGGGCCTGGGATCGTCGGACCCGAACGCTGGCGACGATTTCAGCGCGGAGCGAATGGCGTCCGGCTTGCCGGGGCCGCTCGGAACCCGGATCAGCCGACCAGTGATGATGCCGTTCTCGACTGCGACTTCGGTGGCCAGAATGCGATTGTTCGGGATGCCGAAGGGCGTCACACCGGAACGGATGATCCATTGGTTGGACGAGGAAACAGCCCAGACATCGCATCCGGCTGCGCGTAGTCGGTGCACCAGTTCGCGCATCTCAGGAAAAATGTTGGGAGCGATGGCCTGGGCGAAATAGGCGTCGCAGGCCTGCTGTACTACCTTTTCCTGCAGTCCGCGATGCATCGTGACCATCTCTCCACACATTACCTCTTCAGCAACGCTGCCTGCTTTGTAGTCGGCGTACCGGGCGCGCGCCCAAGCGGCGATTTCTTTGGACACGATATTGTGCTCAAGCTCCCAGGAGAAAAAGCCTTCGCCAGCATCTCCGGACCAAAGTGTGCCGTCGCAATCGAAGGTGGCGATGCGCGGTTGAAGGCTGAGTACGCTTTGAATGAATTCAGTTTGCTTGGGCGTGAAAATGGACATGAGGGTCATTCATCATTCTGCCAAGGCGGCGAAGAGTTCTCCGGACGGGGCAGTTCTTTCTAACTCGATCGCTAGTTGAATGTCGGTAGTTTAACCAGATCGTCGTTTGGAACGCGCTCAACCGGATTTCCTGCTTTGCGCCACGCGCGCAGGCCACCGGCGATGACGAAAACTTTGAATCCGAGGTCCTGTAATTGACGCGCCACACGGGCGCTGGTGGCTTCGCGCTGTCAAGTACAGTAAAGATAAATCTCTCGCTCCTTGGGGAGCGTTTTGATTTCCTCGATAAGGTTGTTCGGTTCGATGCGGATTGATCCCGCAATGCGCTCGGAATCGGCGTCGTAGTAGCCGTGGCTGCGCACGTCGGCGACGAGCATGTTGTGGGCAGCATCCTCCGCGAGTCGCCGGGCCAGTTCATCGGCGGGCACGCGCGGAACGATATCGAGCAGGCGATATCTGCGATAAAGCCAGATGCGGTAGACGATGTAGACGGCAAGTCCGATGCCCAGAAGGACCTCGACGGCAAAGCCGGCGGAGCGCAGTCCACGAGTGATGGCGCGCAGGGCGTCGCTGAAGAGGTATCCGACGAGCGCGTAGGCTCCGACGTAGAGGGCGGCTCCTACGGCATCAAATTCCAGGAAATCGCCGAGGCGCATTTTCATACTGCCGGCAAGCGGCGGGGACATGGTGTTGATGCCGGGAATGAACTTGGCAAAGAGCAGTGTCTGCTTGCCGCGCCGGTAAAAGTATTCGGCCGAGCGGAGAATGCAGGTTTCCGGATTTGCGGAGAGACGGCAGAGCAGACCGAGCAAGGCCCATCCGCTGACCCGTCCCATGAAATAGAGGATGACATCACCCGCCATCATCGCGACCCAGGCTATGCCAAAGACGAAGTAGAAATGCAGATCTCCGTAGGCGACGACAGCGCCGGCGGTGAGCAGGGCCAGCGCCGCCGGCACCGGGAGGCCAATGGCTTCGGCAAAACAAACGATGGCCAGGAACAGGTAGCCGTGATGCGCGATCAATGTAAGCCATCCATACGGAGGAAAGAAGTGTTCCTCAGTATAGCAATCTCGGTGCGGCCTGAGTTTGTGGTCGCGACGATCGCGATTACATCGACTCGCGCCTTATGCGGACACTCCCATTCACGGTATCGAGAACCAGTTTTCGTCCCCCGGTACCGACTTGGCCTTCGACGCGGTGACCGCTCAGACTGCCGCTGATGGTCAACGGGTAGTCGGAGTTGAGCTTGCCGTTTACGGAACTGAATCGAACGTCGGCATTAAGATCGTTGGGCATAGTCAGATCGATGGAACCATTGACGGTACTGATTTTCAGTGTGCCGGTCCAGTTGTCGCTCCCCATATGGCCTTCGATAGAGCCATTCACCGATGAGAGTTCAGCCCATTGTTTGGTTGAAGCGTGCACTGAGCCGTTCACGGAAGTTGCATATACGAATCGTCCCATGCCCTCGGCCTTTACACTGCCGTTAACGGACATGCCGGTGAAGCGTAGATTGGTGGGGATGCGGACGGTGAAGTTCACCTTCACTTTGGCGTTGTGGCTATCGCTGTGCCAATGTTTTCCAGGTTCGCAGGGACCGGTCTCGGCGCCAGAAGACCCTCCGGGGTAGATGGCGCAAATGGTGACGCCTTCGGCGTGGGGAACGACTTCGATCTTGACAGCGTCGGCGTCTGGCCCGATTTTTTCGGCGGTGACTTCTATCTGATTGCCGTCGTAGCCCTGAGCAGTGATTGAGCCGTTGAGGTTCTTGATTTCTACGACCTGGTCGGCGGGCAATGTTCCCGTCCAGTGAAACTCGCCAGTCTGGTCTTCATTTTGCGCGAGGGTGAAGGCGCACGCGCAGGT
>PMSZ01000178.1:0-3432 GCA_003168235.1 Acidobacteriaceae bacterium | reverse complement strand
TGGGAAGCTAAAAGCCTATTTTTCTCTCACCACCACAAACTCCGGTGCCCAGAGCAGGGCGCGCTTAAATTCTGAGTCGGGAAAGATGCAGATGGCTTTGCGGGCAGACTCGGCGTAGCGGGCCGCCTGCTGGTGCGCGAAGTCGAGCGAGCCGTAGCTGTCGAGAATGGTCAGAATGTCGGCGTGAGTGACGCCGTTGAACGCGCGGTCGTGCAGGACAGTTTCGATCTGGCGGCGCTCGGCGGGCGTGCACCGCTCAAGGGCATGAATCACAGCCATCGTGGCTTTACCCTCGCGCAGGTCGCTGGCGACAGGTTTGCCGAGTACGCTCTCCGACGCAGTGAGGTCCAGCACGTCATCGACGATCTGGAAGGCGATGCCGAGGTCGCGTCCATACTGGCCGAGGCGGTCTTCCTGGACTTCGGTGGCGCCTCCCAGGATGCCACCAACCCGCATGCAAACCGAGAACAGGCACGCAGTCTTGCGATAGATGAGATCGAGATACTCGGACAGGGAGATCAGCCTGCCGAGTTTTTCCATCTGCAACAATTCGCCTTCCACCAACTGCTGCGTCAGTTCGACCAGCACGTCGAGAATGCGAAAATTGCGTTCCTGCACCGCGATCTTGAAGGCCTGCATGTAAAGCCAATCGCCAGCGAGCACGCACATCGAATTGCCCCACTGGGTATTGGCGGCCGGGCGGCCGCGGCGGAGTTGCGCTTCATCAATGATGTCGTCGTGGACAAGCGTTGCGGTGTGGATGATTTCGACGACTGACGCTAGTTTTACCGCTCCGTCGCCTTTGTAATCGAGCAGCTTGGCCGAAAGCAGAAGAAGCGCAGGACGGATGCGCTTGCCACCGCCAGCGCGCAGATACTCGCCGATCTCAGTGATCGCGGCGACGTTCGAAATCGTGTCGCGTCCGAACTGCTCTTCGATCGCTGCAATGTCGTCCCGCAGCAGATCAAAGAGTTCTTTTCCCGTGCTGGACGTGGTGGCACCCAATCGCTTACTGGCTCCGTTAGTTGGTCCGGTAGTTCGTGAACTGCAAATCGATGCCGAAATCTTGCCCCTTGACCATGGCGATGATTTCCTGCAGGGTGTCGCGATCTTTGCCGCTGATGCGCACTACGTCTCCCTGGATCGAGGCTTGAGCTTTCTTCTTCGAGTTCTTGACCAGCTTCACAATCTCTCGCGCTTTTTCAATTGGAATGCCCTGCTGCAGAGATATTTTCTGCTTTACGGTGCCCCCAGCGGAAGGCTCCAACGGCATGTAGGTCAGGCCTTTCAGCGGCACGCCGCGTTTGACCAGCTTCGCCTGGAAGACGTCGTTGACCGCTTTCATTTTGAATTCGTCGGCGGAGTGCAGCATGATCGCATCGTTGCCTTCCATCTCGATTTTCGATTTGGAATCCTTCAGATCGAAGCGCGTGCTGACTTCTTTCATGGCCTGCTGGATGGCGTTGGCGACCTCGGCAAGGTCGATCTTACTGACGATATCGAAACTGTTGTCGGGCATGAGAGGTCGTGGCTAAAGGCGCCGAGCGATACGCGATTCAGGTTCAGTCAAACGAATTGCTCGCCCCAAATGTGTACCCCTGAGAGTAACAGAAGAGGCATTTTCTGCGAAGGCTGTTGGTGGACAGGTTCGGGGCCAACTTTTCATTAATTGTCATCCCGAACGAAGTGAGGGATCGGCATCTTGCCGCGAACTACAGGTCCCTCACTTCGTTCGGGATGACAAATNNGCTTCGCTCAGGATGACAATTCTAAACAAAGAATGGATTGATCGAGGACGCGGGGGATCAGTCGTGGCGGAGGGCCTGGGTGGGGTTGATAATTTGTAAAAATTCTTTGTTGTTTGTGCGCCGATGTCTTCGGCGGACGCGCCTCGCAGCTCGCCGATCTGGCGGGCTACCTCTTTCACAAACGCCGGTTCGTTGCGCTGGCCGCGATGCGGGATTGGCGCCAGATAGGGCGAGTCGGTTTCAATCAACATGCGGTCGAGCGGAACGATCTGCGCGGCGTCGCGAATCGATTGCGCTTTCGGAAAGGTAATATTGCCGGCGAACGAAATCATGAAGCCCATGTCGAGGGCACGCCGCGCGTGGTCGACGGCGCCGGTGAAGCAGTGCAGAATGCCGCCGAGGCCGGTCGTTGCCCAATGGTCGGTGAGCATTCGCAGGCAGTCATCCCAGGCATTGTCGCTATTATCGGAAGGTCGGCAGTGGATGATGATCGGCAGCTTCACCGATTTGGCTAACTCCATTTGCCGGCGGAAAACTGTCTTCTGCGTTTCTCTCGGCGAGTGATCGTAGAAATAATCGAGCCCGATTTCTCCCCAGGCAATCACCTTGGGATGCCTCGCCCATTCGAGCATTTGAGAGTCAGCAGCTTCGCTGTCGAGACTGGCTTCATGAGGATGGATTCCGACACTGGCCCAGATTCGCGGATACTCTGGCTTGCCGTCGTATTTTTCTGCGAGGCGAATGCCGCAGTCCGCGGTATCGGGGCCTTCGCCGTTGCCGATCGCCAGATAGGCCTCGATGCCGCTCTGTTTGGCCCGCGCCAAAACCTCGTCGCGATCGTTGTCATAACGGTTGCCTTCGAGATGTGCGTGGGAATCGATGAACATCGGTACTCAGTAGTTATTGGCCAGCGGGCAGAAGCGCGCCGCTATTTCAATCTTGTGCCGATGGGCACGTCTTCCAGAAAACTGGCCAGCACCGGCTTTCCGCCTTCGGGCGAGGCGGCCACGATCATGCCGTTGGATTCCAGGCCGCGCAGCTTGCGTGGAGCCAGGTTCGCCACGATCACGACCTTCCGCCCGATCAGGGTTTCGGGTTCATAGGCTTCGGCGATTCCAGCCACGAGCTGGCGCACCTCGGTGCCGAGATCGACTTCGAGGCGCAGCAATTTGTCGGCTCCTTTTACGCGCTCGGCGGTCTTGACCTGGGCCACACGCAATTCCACTTTAGCGAAGTCGTCGATGCTGATCTTGCCATCGGGAATCGCCGCGACCGGCTTGATCGAAGTGGCGACCGGCTGCTTCTGTTCGTTCGGTTGGACGGCCGGAACGCCTGTTCCCACACTTGTGGCTTGTTCTTCCATTTGCTGCATCCTCGTGATTGCCGATTTGTCTGCTCTCGGAAACACCGCCTGAATCTCGCCTAACTTTGTCCCCAGGCGGAGCTGTCCCCACTGCAATTGGGTGAGGTCGAACTTCCGGATATCGCCGAGGCCCAGCTGAGTCCAGATCTTTGCGGTCGCGTCGGGCATCACCGGATGCGCCAACGCAGTGACGATCCGCAGAGCTTCGGCGCTCGTGTAGAGCACGGTCGCCAGACGCGCGCGGCTTTCCTCATCCGACTTTTCACCCAGGGCCCACGGTTCGTTTTCGACGATGTATTTGTCCACGGCGCTGACCAGGGA
>PMSZ01000226.1:2512-6421 GCA_003168235.1 Acidobacteriaceae bacterium | reverse complement strand
AATATTTATTGTTCGACGACCAGCCCGCAAGCGCCACGCCGTATACACCCATCGAAGTAACGCCCAGAATCAGCAGCAGCCCGATGTTTACATCGGTAATCTGCAGCGGGATATTCAGGCTGCCAATCGTGATCGAGTTGCCAAACGGGATCACCGAAATCGAAGTCAGGGCAAAGATCAGTGCCATCATCGGCGCCGCCAGAAACAGCGGCTTGTAGACGTGCGGCGGCGTGAGGTCTTCCTTGAACAGGAACTTCAGCCCGTCGGCCGGCGGCTGCAGCAGCCCGAATGGCCCGACCCGCGTGGGTCCCCACCGGTTCTGGATGTGCGCCGATACCTTGCGCTCCAGCCAGACGCTATACGCCGCTGCCGTCATCATGACGAAAATCACGGCGGCAATCTTGATCAACGAGATGATGATGAAGGTCGTGATGCCCAATGAAATATCTTTCGTGAGATTGTCTGATCCAACCGGTTTTGGGTGGCGCAGCGGTTTACCGCTGCGATACACCGCTCATCTTCGTCGCGGCTTTAGCCGCTGCGGTTACAGCTTCTAACTAGTCGGCCGCCACTTCCGCGTCAGCCGACTTGTTCTCGTAGACCGAATTCAAAGTCTTGGAATACTTGCCCAGCGTGCCCGAGCTGAACAAACCATCATGCGCCGGGACGACCAACTCGGCGTCCTGTTTCGCGCCGCCGCCGCTGTCGGCGATCTCCAGATGTTGATCGTTCCCTGCCAGCAGGTTCACCCGCGAAATATTAAATCCGGCAACCACGCGCTGGATTTCATCGAAAATCGCCAGCGGATCAAACGGAGTCATCTTCGGCTCCAGATTTTGCATTTCGAGCCAAACCGCATGGCGGTCCGCCTCGCCCGATTGCGCGCCGCGCGATTGCCCCATGTCAGAACGCGTCCCGCCGCCAAACGGCACCAATCCGTGCACGTCGAATCCCATCGCTGCCGCGATGCGCACCATCATCTCGAAGTCCGGCTTCGTGTCCGTGACCTCGCCCGCCTTCTTCAGCATCTGCAGATCGCCGCAGGTGTTGGTATAGCTCCCCGTTTTCTCGTACGCGTTCGCCGCCGGCAAAACTACATCGGCAATGTTCGCGGTTTCAGTCAGGAACATCTCCTGCACCACCACAAAAGTTTTCGAGAGCGCAAACGGATCAATCCCCAGCCTCCCCACCGGATTCGATCCAACCACATGAAGCGCCTTCAATTTGCCGGTCTTCGCCGCCTCCATCATCTGCGGCAGAGTCAGACCCTTTTCGCCGGGCAGCGCACCCCACTCCCGTTCGAATTTCTTCGCGCCGGCCACAGCCTCGTACCCAGGCAGCAAGTCAGGATAAAGCCCCATTTCGCTCGCTCCACGCGAATTCGAATAATCGCCCAGGCAAATCAGCTTCGCCCCCGTCAAGGATTCCGCAAACCCAACCAGCTTCTCGATATCTCGCCCGCGCAGCTCCGAACCAAAAACGATGACCATGTTCTGTTCGCTGCGGATCTTTTCTCGCAGCGCAGTCCAAGCCTCGCGCGTCGTCTCGACGCCGGCAAGATCGCCCAACATGGAATCGTCCCCCGCCAGAAACGCGACCGCCTTTGCCTCCGCACCCGCCGGGACCAACCCAACTCCCGCCGCCTGCCGCGCCAACTTGATCGCCGCCGAGTTAACAACGTAAAGCTTCGCCCGCCGCAACCGCACGTTCGTCCGGATCTGCCACGCCAGCAGCGGATGCTGGTTCGTAGGATCGTTCCCGATCAGCAGAATCGCCGGAGCGCTCAGCACCTCGCGCATCGACGCCGTTTTCCCCGGCTTGCCATGCAGCGCCGCCGCCAGCGCCGGATAATCCGCCGTCCGATGATGATCGACATTGTTCGTCTTGAGCACCACGCGGGCAAACTTCGAAAGAAGATAGTTCTCTTCATTCGTTGTGCGGTTCGATCCGATCACGCCGATCGCGCTTCCGCCATTCTGTTCGCGCACCTCGCGAAACCGCCTGCCAATCAGCTCAAACGCTTCTTCCCACGTCGCCGGAGTCAGCTTGCCATTCTTCCTAATCAGCGGTTGCGTCAGCCGCTCCGGACTATGCGCAAAATCAAACGCATATCGTCCCTTCACGCACAGAAAATCGCCATTGATCCCGCTCTTGTCCCGATTGTCTCCCCGGACAATCTCCGCTCCGGTATCGCACCGCCGCACTCCCAGCGTCGTCTTGCAACCATCCCCGCAATGCGTGCAGATCGTGGCCACGTGGTTCATCTCCCACGGCCGCGTCTTGTAGCGATACGCGCCTGAAGTCAGCGCCCCCACCGGACAAATATCAATGCACATGCCGCATTCTTCGCAGTCGAGATGGTCTTCCTCGTTCGGCGCGATCACCGAACTCACCGCGCGGTTCTGAATCCCCAGCGCCCAAACATCCATCCCCTCGCCGCACACCCGCACGCACCGGTAGCACAGAATGCAGCGCGGNNTCGCACACCGGACAATCCAGCGGATGGTTCCCCAGCAGCAACTCGACCATCGCCTTGCGCGCCTGCCGCACCTCATCGCTGTCGGTGGCAACCACCATGCCTTCGGTGACCGTCGTCGTGCACGCCGTTTGCAGCTTCGGCATCTTCTCGACCTTCACCACGCACATGCGGCAAGCGCCCTGCAACGAGAGCCCCGGATAGTAGCAAAAAGAAGGCACCTCGATGCCCACGTTCTTGCAAGCCTCGATCAGCAGCGATCCCGCCGGAGCCGTGATCTTCTTGCCATCGACAGTGAGATTTACGTCAGCCATGTTTTTATTGGTAATTGGTGATTTGCAATTTGCGATTGAAAATCAATGCAATTACAAATTACAAATCGCAAATTACAAATCTTTCTCTAAGCCAGTGCCATCTCCGCTCTCTTCTCAAACCGACACGGCTTCCCATCCAAATGGTCTTCGAACTCTTGTCTGAACTTCTTTACGAATGCCATGGTCGGCATCGCCGCCGCGTCTCCCAGCGGACAAAACGTTTTTCCCAGCATGTTCTCCGACAGGTAATACATATTGTCGATGTCTTTCATCACCCCGCCGCCCGCGTGAAATCGAATCAGCGTTTTTTCCAGCCAGTCCGTTCCCTCGCGGCACGGAATGCACCAGCCGCAGCTCTCATGCTTGTAGAACTTCATCGTCCGCAGCGCGAAGTTGACGATGCAGGTCGTGTCGTCGAGCACTACCACGCCGCCCGATCCCAGCATCGACCCGGTTTTCGCCACCGAATCAAAATCCATGGCCACGTCGATCTCTTCCGGCAGCAACACCGGAGTCGACGATCCGCCCGGAACCACCGCCTTCAAACTGCGTCCATTCGGAATCCCGCCGCCGACGTCATAAATCATCTTCTTCAGGTTGTAGCCCATGGGCAGCTCATAAACTCCCGGCTTGTTCAAATGTCCCGCCAGGCAGAACAACCGCGTGCCGCCGTTTTTCGGCGAGCCCAGCTTCGCGAACCAATCCGCGCCCCCCAGGATAATGGCCGGCACCGCCGCCAGCGTCTCCGCATTATTAATGACCGTCGGTCCGCCCCACAGCCCAACCACCGCCGGAAACGGCGGCCGAATGCGCGGAATCCCCCGCTTGCCTTCGAGCGACTCCATCAGCGCCGATTCCTCGCCCACTTCGTAAGCGCCCGCTCCGCCATGCCAATAAATGTCGAGATCGTAGCCGCTGCCAAAAATGTTCTTGCCGAGAAAGCCTTTGGCATACGCGTCTTTGATCGCCTTCTGCATGATCACCAGCAGGTAGCGATACTCGCCGCGCACGTAGATGTATCCCGTATGCGAACCTACCGCCAGCGCCGCGATCATCACACCTTCAATCACGGAGTGCGGATCGTGCTCGAAAATCAACCGGTCTTTGCAGGTTCCCGGC
>PMSZ01000226.1:0-2501 GCA_003168235.1 Acidobacteriaceae bacterium | reverse complement strand
GCCCAGCGCCTTCTGCACGGCCTTGTAGCCGTCCAGTTGGATATAGCGGTCGATATCCGTAGCACCCTGTCCAAAGCGCTTCGAGATGACTCTTACTTCGTCGGGATGGGAAACGAGAGAAGCCATTTGTAATTTGTGATTTGTAATTTGTAATTGCAAAACCGAGACCGACGCCGTCCGCTTTTCAATTACAAATTACAAATTGCCAATTACAAATTACTGCGTTCCCTTCTTCCTATACTCATCCAAAACCTGGTCCATCTTCGCCTCCGTCAGGTTCTCATGAAAGTCGTAATTCACCTGCGCCGCTGGAGCCCAGCTGCAGGCGCCAATGCACTCCACTTCTTCCAGAGAAAACAGGCCATCGGGGGTCGTGCCCTTGAGTCCGATGCCAAGTTTTTTCTCGCAATGTTCCAAAAGCTCCTCGCCACCCCGGAGCATGCACGCAATATTGGTGCACACCTGCACGTTATATTTCCCGCGCGGCTTGGTGGTCAGCATCGAGTAGTAGCTGATCACATTGCGGACTTCGAGTTCGGTCAGATCCAAGCGCCGCGCCAGCTCCGCAACCACCTCGTCGCTCAGGCTGCCTACCTCATCCTGTGCGTACAAAAGTGTAGGCACCAGCACCGACCGCCGCGTCGGATAATGCGTCAGCATCTCCGCAAACCGCGTCTCGAATTCTTCCGAAAACTTCATGAATGTGTAATTGGCAATTTGTAATTTGTAATTTTATCTCTCAACTGCGCTTCCGAGTTGACTGTTGCGTCGCGGTAAAAATGGCTGTCAACTCTTTTGACTCTTGCAATAAAGGTTTCAGCAACGCCATGCGGACTATCTCTGCCTCCTCCAACATCTCCAGCCAAAATCCACTCTCGTCCGCCTCTTCCGCTACGGTGCCAATTCGCGCCGCAAACTCGGCCCTTGATCTGGCCCGGCAAGAGGCCCGATAGTTCGCCGCCACCGATGTTCCGCATCGCAATAGCTGCTTTCCCATCACCTGTGCATCCGCCGACCGTGGCAACGAGCGATAGAGCTTAACCACCCGGAGCGCAAACGACTTCGTGCGAGCGCGCAACTCATCCGGAGTCATGGTTCTCAAATTACCAATTACAAATTACAAATCACCAATTACAAATGCCCCACCTACCGGTCGATATCCCCCAGAATCACATCAATGCTCCCAATCGCCGCAATCACATCGGCAATGAGCTGCCCTTCGCACATCTTCGACAGCACCTGCAGGTTCGCAAACGAGGGCCCGCGCATGTGCACCCGGTAAGGCTTCGCCGTGCCATCGCTGACCACGTAGTATCCCATCTCTCCACGCGGAGATTCGATTGCCTGGTAAACCTCGCCCGCCGGAACCGCGAACCCTTCGGTAATGATCTTGAAATGATAGATGAGCGATTCCATCTGCGTTTTCATCTTCTCGCGGTCGGGCAGCACCACCTTCGGAGAGTCGGCCTTCACCGGTCCCTCCGGCATCCCCGCCAGCGCCTGCTGCACCATGCCAATCGATTCCCGCAGTTCCTGCACGCGGCACAAATAGCGCGCGAACACGTCGCCTTCGGTCCGCACCGGCACGTTGAACTTGAAGTTTTCGTATCCCGTATACGGAGCGTCGCGCCGCAGGTCGATGTCCACTCCGCTCCCGCGCAGGGTTGGGCCGCCAGCGCCCAGTGCGATCGCGTCCTCTGGACTCAGATACGCCACGCCTTTGGTTCGCATGGTGAAAATTGGATTTCCCGTCAACAGCCCTTCGTATTCATCCACGTTGCCGGGAAAACGGTCGGCGAACTTTTTGACTTTTTCAAAGAATCCCAGCGGCGGTTCGAGCGCCAGACCGCCGATACGGAAGTACGACGTCATCATCCGCTGCCCGCTGATCATCTCGAACAAACGAAGAATGTCTTCGCGCTCGCGGAAGCAATATAGAAAAACCGTGAACGCCCCAATGTCCATGGCATGGGTTCCCAGCCACACCAGATGGGAATTGATGCGCGTCAATTCATTCATCATCACCCGCATCCACTGCGCTTTGGGAGGAATTTCCAGCCCCAGCAACTTCTCCACCGCCAGGCAGTAGCAGAGATTGTTGGTCATGGGAGCGAGGTAATCGATGCGGTCGGTGAGGGGCACGACCTGCTGGTAGAACTTCGCCTCGCAGGTCTTTTCGATGCCGGTGTGCAGATAGCCGATGTCGGGCGCGAGCGAGACGATGGCCTCGCCGTCGATCTCCAGCACCAGCCGCAACACGCCGTGGGTGGACGGATGCTGCGGGCCCATGTTCAGGACCATGGTGCGCTCGCCATCAGGCGTAGTCTCCGCGTGCAGCAGCGTGGAGTAGTCGCCTGCTTCGCCCGTCTCCGGCGGAATGTTCGGCGAAACTTTTTCGCCCTTGTCGTTCAGCACGGCGCTCACCGGTAGCCCTCCACGGGATAGTCCTTGCGCAGCGGATAGCCCTGCCAGTCTTCCGGCATCATGATGCGCCGCAGGTT
>PMSZ01000029.1 GCA_003168235.1 Acidobacteriaceae bacterium | reverse complement strand
ATGCGCGGAGGTGTCTGTGTACCTGGTGGTCGCCGCGGTCTTCAAAACCGTTGAGCCCGAGGATCTCGGGCTGGCGGGTTCGATTCCCGTCCACCTCCGCTGACCTGGTTAAACGTGGTTCGGCCGCCGTGACCGGCCGCTCCGAAAAACGGCGGGTACGGCGGCTCTGGGAACAACCGGGGAACACGCGGCGCGATCATGCCCCGTCCGCCTTCACGAGAGCGGCGACCTGCACCGCACAAGCCGTCTCGGAGCATTCCCCGGCTGTTTCCCGCGCCTACAGCTTTGCAGGTCAGCGTCGTGCAAGCGGTCAGGGAAGCCGCCGCCGCAGACGGCTTCTGGGCGCTGCGCTTCGAATCCGCACCCCTGATCCTGTGTCGCTGAGGCGTCCTTGCAGGTGATTCGCAGCGTTGAGCCGCCCTGGACGGAGTAGGCTCCGCTCGCCCCGCATGACCGGAAAGGCAACCGTTCATGAGCTACGACCCCTACCAGCCCGGCCAGCCGCGCAGACCGCCGCCACCACCCCAGCCGCCGCCCCAGTTCACATTCCATGCATGCCAACCCCAGCCTCCACCCCAACCGCCGCCACCGAACGTTGCGCCAATTGTGATACCACTTCCAAAGTAGAGGCCAAAGGAAGCAACGGGCAGCGGCGGAGCCACATACATCGGCACCACCACGGGCGCGCCGTAAACCACGGCTGGGTTGTACTGTGGAACATAGACAACCTGTGGATTCGCCGGCTGAATCACGATCGTGGAGGACGCTGGCTGTGTAACTATGATCTGCGAATTGGATTGCAGCGTCCCTGCCGCTTGCGCTTTCGCGCGCATCGCTTGCACCGCCGCCATCACATCGGACTGTTGATTCGCGAACGCCTGTCCCAGGCTCGACGTCCACGAGAGGTTGTGCGCGAGGTTATCCAGCACAGAAGAAAACTGCGTCAGAGCCTTGATGCTGGGATCCCAGGATTGCTGGTCGACAGCCTGCGCGAGTGCGGCGCCGGTGAGGCTTCTGTTTTGTGCCAGCCAGTCATCCGCGTATGCCAACTGATCCGGATTCGTAGAAGCTGCGAGCACCTGCGCTACCAGCGCGTCGGGATACAGCGCGATGGGAGCAACCAGAGCGTCCAGTTGATCCGACGACAGCGGCGCTGGCGCTGGACCCTGTCCAGCCGCCGGTACCGAAGTGGTTGGCGCCGTATTGCTCGTCGTCGCGTATGCCGAAGTCTGAGGCGCAGACGAGTAGGCCTGCGTCGGAGCTTCATAGGCGGTCTGCGCCGGTGCTACATATGTGGTTTGCGCTACCGGCGGAGCTAACATTGGCTGACTCTGATACGCTGCCCCGGTGGGCGGAGCTGGAGTTGGAGTCGTAGCCGGACGCGTGGCCTGCCACGGCGCGTGCTTGCCGCGGATCCCGTACGATCCCGTCATGGTGTCTCCAAAGACGTCCGCCGAAAAGTGGAGAACATTGCGAGTCACCGTGTTGAACCGGATGTGATGGCCATCGATCTCACCCTCGATTGGACCGGATTGGACGGGCCCCTCGAAGTACCCGGAGATGTGGTTGCCGTACTGCGCAATCTGGACGTGCTTGATCTCAACCGCGCCGTCGTCGATCCTGGTTGAGTAAATTGTCCAGTTGCCTTGCACGTTGTCTGGCGGCTGCTGGGCCAAAGCAATGCTGCAAAGAATCAGCGATGCGAGAACAAAACCAGTAAGCCTCAGCGTCGCGTTCAATGTTGCGTTCATTTTCTTCATGACATCCTCCTCTAACTACCGTTCGATTTGCGACTATTCGCTTCATCCTGTCGCTATCGGGATAATTGCGTAGTCAGGAATCTGCGTGTTCGCTGCAGGTACTATGCCGTTTCTTGCAGGGACAGGGCATCTCACGATAAGAAGTTTTTTCGATAATGCTGCGGGAGATATACGGGATACCACTTTCGGCTATCACAACAGTCAACAGGCGTCGTCTGACGAGACACTGTCGACGAAGGAAGCAGGGGTAACGAAAACCGAGTGGGCTGGAGAAGCCTGGGTAAACGCTTAGTTAGGTGTTACGCGAGGGACAATGATTTTGCGGCGCCCAAAAAAGTAGGCGTCGATCGAGAAGGCTCCCGGCCCCAGCAATGTGATGGCAAGGACCGTAGCCAGCGGGCTCACACCTAAAAGGCCTGTCATCGAAGCACCCCACTGCGGATGCGAGAAGCGAATCGCAATGCCCGCCAGGGCTGAAACGGAACTTGCCAGTGGGGTCAAAAAACCCAATGTAAAGGAGATGCCGACTACGAGAGCGAGCAAGCCCGGAGCCCACATTCCATTGCTGGAGGTTTGCGGCTCAATCAACCAGGAGGAAGCGTGAATCAACAGCCCTCCGCCGATTGTGATTCGCAAGAGCAACAGACCGGCTCCCGGCAAGCTGCCTGGAAATGTGGAATACAACCGCCGCAAGAGTGGCCTCCTCAACTGCTCGTAAATGCCGCAAAGAAAGGCTATCGAGTGTTCGCGGGAAGTGAATCTGCCGGATCTCAGGTTTTGAACTACTACTAAAGTGATAGTNNGGCGGACAGGAGTGTCCGCCCTACACGATCTGAGGCTCACAGATGGATGATGCCGCGACGCACGGCAATCGTGATGGCCTGTGTGCGGTCGTTGGCCCCCAACTTGGCCATGATGTGTTGGATGTGAACCTTGACGGTCCCTTCCGAGATAAAGAGTTTTTCGGCGATATCCCGGTTACGGTTGCCTTCGGCAACCTGCTGCAAAATCTCAATCTCGCGGGCCGTCAGCCCTTCGTCGCTGTAGTGGTCAGCAAGCCGGGCAGCTACTTCGGCGGGAATTGCTTTCTTACCGCTATGCACTTTACGAATAGCCTCCAGCAAGGTCTGGGGCGGCATGCTCTTGAGGATGTAGCCTGCCGCTCCACCCTCAAGAGCTCGCTGCATTTCAACATCACCTTCTGACGAAGTGACGATGATGATCCGGGCTTCTGGAAACTCGCTTCGAATCGTGATCATAGCGTCGATTCCGTTAATGTCCGGCAGTCTTACATCCAGGAGCACGACATCCGGTCGATGCTCCCGAAAAAGTTGAATCGCTTCCTTGCCCGTCGATCCCTGGGCCGCCAGCTGCATCCCAGCCTGATTGTTGATCAGTGCGGCAATCCCTTCGCGCACCAGCGGATGATCATCGATACTGAGAACACGGATACGCTCGACATCGCTCACTTAGGTGGCTCCTCGCCAGATTTCGGGATGATCCGCTCTGACCGCCAAGGATACAGTCTGGTCAGCCAACTCCAAAATGGGTTCGAGGAGACGCGCTCGAATGCGAGCTTGCCTGGAATCCAAAGTCGCACGACGGTTCCAGCCTTGGCCCGACTTGATACCTTTAATCGGCCGCCGATCCGTTCCGCTCGCTCCCGCATATTCGCTAAACCCCAATGTCCTTCTCTTCCTGACTTCAGCAGTTCTTCATCGATACCGCAACCATTGTCTCGAACCGAGACGCGCAAGTTGCGTGAAATGTAGCCCACTTTGACTTCAATCGCGCTCGCTTTGGAGTGTCGAAACGCATTGATCACAGCTTCGCGAACGATGAGGTAGACCTCATCCCGAATGAGAGGGCGCAAGAGTTCGGGATCGCCCTCGGCAATGACCCGGAAGTCAATGTTCGCGGGGAAGGAAAATTCTCCGCGGAGCCGCGAAAGGGCTTCTTCCAGATCGCTCTGAGACGACGCGGCCGTGCGCAAGGCCAACAGAGTATTTCGGCCTTCTTTGCTAACCTGCGTCAATAACTCCATGCCACGTTCGACCGAAGGCTTTGCCGGGGAATCGGCGGGTAAGCGGTTATTCGCAACATCAAAGTGGATGGAAGCACTGAAAATCCCCTGCAAGAGTGTGTCATGCAGATCGCGCGCTATCCTCTCGCGTTCCTCAAGGCGGTCATCGAACCGGGCTTGTATGCTCGTCGCCAAACGGCGCACTCGAAGAGCGTAGAGCAACCATAGCACTCCAGCCCCCGCCAAAACGCTTAACACCTGAAACCAAGTAGTCTGAAAGAACGCCGGAAGAATAGTAAAGCGAGCGGTCGCGCCCTGTTCGTTCCATACTCCATCGTTGTTGCAAGCAATTACATGGAATTGATAGTTTCCGGGAGGCAGATCGCTGTAGAAAGCTCGGCGACGATTCTCTGGATCCTGCCAGTCGGCATCGCGCCCCTCGAGCTTATAGAGAAATTTCACTTTTTCCGGAACTACAAAGCTGAGTCCCGTGTAGTCGATCTCAATATCCCGAGTGCGCGCAGGGAGCTGAAGCTTCTCGCTCACAGGATACTTCGTTCGGTCAGCAATGATCTGTTCCACAACCACGGGAGGTGCAATGCTGTTCCCATCCAGATGCTCGGGATCAACCACCTGCAAGATGTTTTCGTTGGCAAACCATAGCTTGCCGTCGGGCGCTCTTGAGACTTCCGGCCGGAAGTTAGTCAGACCGGGCTGCGCACCGTCGAAGACATCCAAGATCTTTACTCGTAACTTAAGATCGGGTTGTTGCCACCAACGTTCCAGCTCGGCCGAATCGATGGCGATGAGTCCGCATTGCGTATCAAGCCAAAGAGAACCATGGCTATCCTTTATAAGAGCGAACATGTCATCGCAAGGGAGTCCATTATGAGAATTCAGGGTTTCTACCTTACCTTGCTTCCAACGGAACAAGCCCTGTTGGGTGACCCACCAGGCCGAGCCATCGGCGTCTGCATCTACCAGCAGGTTTCGAACGGAGAAACTGCCGGGATGATTCGTCGTCATCATGTCCAACTGACCGCGCTTGTAGCGGGCTAAACTCCCGTTCGATAATCCTAGCCAGATGCCATCCTTCGGGTCAGCCGCCAAAGAGAGCACACGCGGAATTCGAGGCGGCGGGATTTCTTCACGGACCGCCAGATCCTGGATGCGAAAAAGGGCTGGTTGCGTCGTTGCTACCCAGATGTTGTGATCAACATCTTCGACGATAGCGGTGACGACTCCAAGAGAACTACCGTCAGGTTTGTTGACCCAGCGAAATCGAGCGTTCTCGTAGACGGTGAGTCCGCTATCCACTCCAACCCACACCCGTCCGCTGTGGTCTTCGAATAGTGAGGTGATTAAGGTTCCCGGCAGCCCTTTCCGCGGTCCGATTCCATTGACCTTGTCGTGACTGAACCGGTCGTGGCGAAGCACATCCAACGCATTTGAGTTCCCGATCCACACCGTGCCGTCACGGGATGCCAGTACCGAATCCACGTCTTCTGATGTCAGTCCCTCCCGGATTGAATAGGTCACGACGCGAGTATCGCGAAAGCGGTCGATGCCTCTGGAAGTTGCCACCCATAGATCGCCCTCGCGATC
>PMSZ01000444.1:1386-2543 GCA_003168235.1 Acidobacteriaceae bacterium | reverse complement strand
TGTTTCAGGTCAAGCAGTGCCGCAACTGCCACTCTCTTGGCGACACGGGTGGACAAAGGGGGCCAGCTCTGGACAGCGTTGCCGTGCGACTCACGCAGGACCAACTCATCCGTCAGGTGATTCAAGGCGGCGGCAACATGCCTGCCTATGGAAACAACTTGAGTCCGGCAGAGACTACGGCGCTTGTAGCTTTCCTTGAGACCTTGCACCCGGCAACACAAGCTCCGGCTCGTGATGCGGCGCTTGATCTGGTACGCAGCGACAGCCAACAGCAAACATCCGGAACTCAACCATAGGCCGCCAATGATCTCGCAAATTCATCTTCATCATGGCGCGTCCGAATCATTCTGGATCTCAGGTGCCTTGATCTTTGTTTTACTAGTCTATCTCCGTGGATGGCTGAGCCTTCGCGGCCGTGACCAAGAAAACTTCAGGGGCTGGCGCGTCGCCAGTTTTGTATTCGGTCTCTTGTTCATCTGGAGTGCAACCGCTTCACCACTGGCTGGACTCGATCACGAGATGCTNNAAGCGATCGGTCGTCCATCCCGATCAGAACCGATGCGGAACGTCGCAAGCGTCATAACTCACCCGGCATTTTGCTGGTTCGCAGCGGCGGCCACGTTAGTTCTTTGGCATATTCCTTCGGTATTTATGCTTGGACTGCGCTCGCCAATGTGGCATGGGGCTGAACAAGCGTCCTTTGTTGTAACAGGGCTTCTATTCTGGTCGCCGGTCGTCCTGCCATTCGTCCGGCCATTGTCGAACAGACTGAAATGGCCCGAATGGTCCATACTCCTGTATCTGTTTCTGGCCACCTTGCCGTGCGATATTCTTTCGGGATTTCTGGTCTTCTGCGATCGAGTGGTTTACCCGGTGTTTTTGTCGTCCCCACGTTCCTTTGGCCTCTCTGCTCTAGAAGACCAGCAATGTGCCGGCGCGTTGATGTGGACTTGCGTCACTATCGTCTACTTAATCGCCGGAACAATCTTCACCGCGCGTTTACTCTCACCCCATCAATCGCCCCAACGATCCCTCCAACCATCAGATGATCTCGCAATTCCGCCATTCGCTTCGCAACGAGTCGCGGTACGGCACACGGATCCGCACAGGATGAAGGCGGTCTGATATGTCACAACCGTCCGCACCTATCGAGTGTC
>PMSZ01000444.1:0-1349 GCA_003168235.1 Acidobacteriaceae bacterium | reverse complement strand
CACGAAGCCAGAAGTAAACTTCCTAATCCTGATCACAATTTTTGCAGGCTTTTATCTGGCTTCGGCAACTGATGGGCAGTTTCCATTCGCAAGGCTATTTAACACTTTGCTTGGAACGTTGCTGGTAGCAGGTGGAACCGGATCGCTGAACCAATACCTCGAACGGAAGTTCGACGCGCAAATGCGCCGAACCTCCCGGCGTCCAGCCGCCGCTGGCCGTCTCTCACCGCCNNGCAGTCTTGGCTTTCGGAACAGCACTCGCAGCGGTTGGCAGCATCTACCTCGCGATAGCCGTCAACCTGCTCGCGAGTGCGCTCGCAATTTTGACGTTGCTGGCCTATCTGTTCGTGTACACACCGCTGAAGCGAAAAACACCACTGTGTGTTCTCGTCGGAGCTTTCCCAGGTGCAACGCCGCCGCTGATTGGCTTTGCCGCAGCCTCGGGCCGATTGAATATCGAGGCGGGAATCCTGTATGCCATGCTCTTCCTGTGGCAATTTCCACATTTCATGACTGCATGCTCCGCCACGTAGGCTAAAGTCAGAGAAACCCGCCTGGATTCCTCTCAACAATGCAGAAAATCGGCGGAATTTTGGGATTCTTCAAGCGTTGATCTTGCCGCGCAAGCAGTTAATATTTACGCCACAATGGGTGCGATAATTTCGGTAACGAATTCTCCAGGAACTTATGAAGCGCCACGTGCTGATGTACGGGTTGATCGGTGGTGTGCTGATTGCTGCGCTCAAGTGGACAGAGTATCGGTTCCTGGTGGTCGAACATTCGGTCGAAATCTACGGTGGACTGATCGCAGCGACCTTTGCCGTTCTGGGCATCTGGCTGGGCCTCAAGCTAACAGGAAGGCAGCAGACGATTGTTGTGAAAGAGATCCCTGTCCCTGCCGGAGAAGCGTTCATCCCGGACGCGAGAAAACGGGAGGATCTCCATATCACCCGCCGCGAGCTTGAGATCCTTGAACTGATAGCCCAAGGGCTGAGCAACCGCGAGATCGCCGAGAGGCTTTTTGTGAGCGAGAACACGGTCAAGACCCATTCCAGCCGTGTTTTCGACAAACTAGGGGCTAGACGAAGGACGCAAGCGGTGCAACTCGGCAAGGAATTCGGCCTGCTCCCCTGATTGACTCGCACCGACACTTCTGGCAGCCCCAAGAACTACTCACTCATACGAATGATTTTTCTCTCTGCAGCCAAAAATCACCTGAAAGGATGACGACAGAGACCCTGCCTGATGCGGTATCTTTCGTCCGCGGTTGCAAGTTTTTCCACCATGGATCCCGACGGGAACCCAATTTTTTAGTCGTCATCTGAGTGGAGATATTCACAAAGTCGAAA
>PMSZ01000406.1 GCA_003168235.1 Acidobacteriaceae bacterium | reverse complement strand
GTGTGTCCGCCGCGAAGCTGACGCAAGTTCGGGGCGTGATCGCCCTGATACGAAACCCGGCTTTTCGGCAAACTCAATGCAACCCTGTGTTACGCGCTCCAGCCCTGCACAAACTCAATCAAACTGCGCAGGGCGATTCCCGAAGGCCCTTTGGCGATCCATGGCTTCGCATCTTCCATCCACGCGGTGCCGGCGATGTCGAGGTGAATCCAGGGAGTGTCCTCGGCAAATTCTTTCAGGAACATTGCCGCGAAGATGGCGCCGCCCCAGCGGCTGCCGGCGTTGGTCATGTCGGCGATGTTGGACTTGAGCAGGTCCTTGTATTCGTCGTCGAGCGGCAGACGCCACATTTTCTCGCCGGCCTGATTCAGAGCTTTGACGAAGCGTTCGTACATTTCATCATCGCTCGAGAAGATTCCGGCATTGACGTAACCGAGCGCGACGACGACCGCGCCGGTCAGCGTTGCGGCGTCGATCAGGTGCGTGCAGCCGAGTTTGCGAGCATAGCTGAGGCCGTCGGCCAGAATCAGGCGTCCTTCGGCGTCGGTGTTGATGATTTCGATCGACTTGCCGGACATGGCAATCTGCACATCTCCAGGCTTTTGCGCTTTGCCGGAAGGCATGTTTTCGGTGGCGCAGACAACCGCCGTGACTTTGACTTTCGGTTTGAGCAGCGCAATCGCGCGCATGGCACCGATCATGGTGGCGGCGCCGGCCATGTCGTATTTCATTTTCTCCATGCCGTCGGCGGGTTTGATGGAGATGCCGCCGGTATCGAAGGTGACGCCTTTGCCGACGAGGCCGAGATGCACATTTTTCGCGGCGCCTGCAGGATCGTAGCGAAGCACGATGAGCGCCGGAGGTTCGTCCGAACCCTGCGCTACTCCCCAGAACGCGCCCATCTTGAGCGATCTGATCTTGTCGGCGCCAAGCACTTCGCACTTCAGTCCGACATCCGATGCCATCTTTTTCGCGCGTTCGGCAAGAATGGTCGGCGTCATGAGATTCGAAGGTTCGTTGACCAGATCGCGCGTGAAGTTCATCGATTCGCCCACGATGCGTCCGACTTCGAGCTGGGTTTCCAGGGACTTCGCATCGCCGGGCCCGGCAATCGTGAGCGTCTCGATCTTCTGATCATCTTCTTTGTTCTTGCCGCTCTTGTAATAGCCGGGATCGAAGTCGCCGATGAAGGCGCCTTCGACGATGGCGCGAACGGCGAAGGGCGAGGGAACTCCGTTGCCGCCGCCATGCGCGAAGACGAGGCTGCGAAGGTTTTTTGTCTTCACCGTGCGCACTGCCGCTCCGGCCAGCTTGCGCAGTTCGGTCGCGGAGAAACTTTTGACTTTGCCTCCGCCGATCAACAGCAGGCGTTTGGCTTTCAATCCGGCGGGGTTGTGCAGAAGCGTGGTTTCGAACGCTTTGCCGGTGACCTCGCCACTGGCGATGATCTCTTTGGCGGCTGCCAGAACGGCTGCGTCGTCGCAGACGACGGAGGGCGCAGGCTTTTCCTTGCCAGCCCCAGCTTTATCGGCCACAGCTTTGTCGGCCGCGTCCAGAACTACGACGACCAGGCATTCGGTTTCCAATTTCGAGGGAGGGGCAGCGGTAAGGTTTATTTTCATGTGTGTGTGTTTTTAGTATCCACGGTGGGAGGGGCAATGCGCAACTGAGCGACAAAAATCCCAAGCGGGATGATGCCGAGGCATCCCACCCTTGCGCAAACGATGCGCAAGGATGAGAAACCCTACTTTCGCCCCCTGGAGATGGCTTCCCGCGCCTCTTTGTCCGCCGTGCGGCGGCGTTCGGTTTCGCGCTTGTCCCAAAGCTGTTTGCCTTTGGCAAGGGCCAGCTCCAGCTTGATCTTGCCGTTCTTGAAGTAAAGCCGCGTCGGGATCAGGGTCAGTCCCTTCTGCTGCGTTTTGCCGATAAGCTTGCGGATTTCTTCTTTGTGCACGAGCAGCTTGCGGGTGCGCAGCGCGGCGTGGTTGGCGTAGTTGCCGTGGTCATAGGGACCGATGTGGCAGTTCAGCAGCCAAAGCTCGCCGTCCTTGATGATGCCGTAGGCATCTTTCAGGTTCGCGGTTCCGCTGCGGACCGATTTGACCTCAGTCCCGGTCAAAACCACTCCCGTTTCAAATTTTTCGAGCAAGAAGTAGTTATGACCCGCGTTCCTGTTAACAGCGGCATCCTTCTCCCCCGAAGCGGTCGGCTGGCGGCGAGGATTTTTCTCCCGATTAGGCTGGGTTTGGTGAGTAGTCTGCTTGGCCATTGCTTAATACAAGAAAGTACCACGAAGGCGGAGGCGAGGTGGCAGGTCTCAGGTCTTATAGGGATTAGGCCTTAGGAAAATCTCGGTTGTGGGTTGCTCTTTCCCAGACCTAACGCCGCGAGAGCTTTGGGCTGCTCTTTGGACCGTGTACCAATGAGTGTAAACACTGCCCTACCAATCACTTCGGGTGCTAGTTGAGGCGATGCTATAATCCAAAAATCCGGTACTTTCAGCGGGTTAACGCATCTGGCAAACGCCAGACCTGCGTTTGGTGGGTTTGGCTTCGGATAAGTCGGTTTGGACAAGTCGGCCTGGATGAATAGTGCTGGATTCCGCTGCGGGCGGGAAAGAGATTCTTATGGGGATGGTTGGATGAGACGTTTGATCCTTGCGGCTCCGTTTGTCTTGCTGCTGCTCTGTCTTCAGCCTGCCGTTCTTGCTGCCAAACATGATTCGGCCAAGGCGCTCTACGATAAGGGGACTGACGCCGAGGCGCGGCAGAACTACGAGCAGGCTTTCGATTATTTCAAGCAGGCTTACGATCAAAAGCCCAAAGACCTGCGCTATCGCACGGCATTCGAGCGCACTCGCTTCAAGGCCGCCGCGGAGCGCGTGCATCACGGCCAGATCTCTCTGGATGCCGGCAAGCTGGTGGAGGCGCAGGCCGACTTCGCCAAGGCATTGGAGATCGATCCCTCTTCATTCATCGCGCAGCAAGAACTCAGACATACGCAGCAGTTGATCAAGGAATCTCAGAATCCTGCACCGCCGCCGCCGGCTCCGACCGCTCTGCGCAAGCGCCTGGATTCGGCGCAGGGGCCGGTCGAACTCGCCCCCATCTCGAATGTGCCCATCACGCTGAAGGTCACCGAGAAGGCGAACGTGATCTACGAGACGGTGGGAAAGCTAGCCGGGATCAACGTGCTGTTTGATCCCGATTACGTTCCGAAGCAGGTGCGCATCGAGCTGAACGGCGTGACGCTTGAGGACGCGCTCGAGATCATTTCTTTTGAGACCAAGACCTTCTGGCGTCCGGTGACGCCGAATACGATTTTTGTCGCGCAAGACAGTCCTGCAAAACGGAAAGAGCTGGAACAGAACGTCATTAAAACTTTTTATCTTTCGAATCTTTCCCAGCCCACCGAATTGCAGGACGTCGTGAACACGATGCGCACCGTGCTCGAAATGAGCAAGATTCAGCAGTTGCCATCGCAGGGAGCGGTGGTGGTGCGCGGCACTCCCGACCAGGTGGCGCTGGCGCAGAAAATAGTGGACGACCTGGACAAGGCGAGGCCTGAAGTGCTGATCGAAGTGGCCGTGATGCAGGTGAGCCGCGACAAGGCGCATACGCTTGGCATCAGCCCTCCAACCAGCCTGACGGTGCAGTTGCAGAACAATGTCAACACTACGTCTACGAGCACCAGCACGACGACGACCTCTTCTTCGTCGAGCACCGGACTCAGTTTGAACCAGATCGCCAATCTCAATGCCACCGACTTCCAGGTCACGATTCCGGCGGCGTCGGCGTCGGCCTTGATGAGCGACACCGATACGAAGGTCATCCAGAGCCCGCAGGTACGCGCGCTCGACGGGCAGAAGGCCACATTAAAGATCGGCGACCGAGTACCGATCGCGACAGGATCATTCTCCTCCGGCATTGGCAGCGTCGGCGCCGGCGTCAGCCCATTGACCAATACGCAATTTCAATACCTTGACGTCGGCGTGAACATCGAAATCACTCCGCGCGTCCATGCGGGACGCGAAATCTCCATGAAGTTGTCGATGGATGTGTCGGACGTGGATTCGTATGTCAGCATCGGCGGCATCAGCCAGCCGGTCATTGGCCAGCGCAAGATCGAAAACGAAATCCGCCTGAAAGATGGCGAAGTCAGCCTGCTCGGCGGCATGATGGAAGATTCGAAAACCAAGGCCCTGACCGGGATCCCAGGCCTGGCCAACATTCCCATCCTGAAATATCTTTTCGCACAAGATACCTCCGACCACTCGACCAACGAAATCGTCTTCGTTCTCATCCCGCACATTATTCGCGGGATTGAAAATCCGCTGCACAACGATGACATGCTGGATGTAGGCACAGCCAATGCGATATCGCTGCGGCGGAATAATTCCAAGGCGCCGGCGCCGGCCGTGGCTGCTCCGGCTCCGGGCACGGTGCCTGCGACTCCGCCAGTGACGCCGCAACCTTCGGCTCCGAGTACCACGGCTCCTGGAGCGGCTCCGTCGGGAGCGGCAGCGTTGAGTTCGCAGCCGTCGTCTTCGGTGCAGACAGCGCAGAACGTGACCGCTCAAGGCATGGTGGCTCAAAACACGGCTTCGCCGCAGTTTGTGGCGCATCGAGGTCCGAATTCAACACCGGCAAATCAGCCTGGCGCGGTTGCTGGAACATTCCTGTTCGATCCGCCGACCCTGAGCCAGGCTAAGGGTTCGAAGTTCACTGTGAACGTGATGATGAGCGGAGGGCAGAACGTGTATTCGGTGCCCGTGCAACTGAACTACGACCCCAATGCCCTGGAGTTGGACGACGTTTCGAATGGAGGCTTCCTGTCGCAAGACGGACAACTCGTCACCGTCGTACATCGCGAGGATACGCAGACCGGGACCATGCAGATCACCGCATCGCGGCCTCCGGGCGCGGGCGGAGTTTCAGGACAGGGCGCGGTGGTCACCCTGACTTTCACGGCGAAAGCCCAAGGCCAGTCGGCGCTGACCATCACCCGCGGCGGAGCGCGCGATCCAGCGATGCAGCCTATCGCCATGAGTGGAGCGCAAGCGGCCGTGACGATCCAGTAGAGGCAGTTCTCAGTTGCCAGTTCCCATTTCCCATTTGTCAGGGGAGAACGGGGATGGGTGAACTGAGAACCGATGACTGACAGCTGAGAACTGATTCATGAAACATTCGGTCGACTATCGAGGAGCGCGACCGGCGGCGCGCCGCCAGCGCGGCTTCACGCTGATCGAACTCATCATCGCGACCACCATTATGGCGATCCTGGTGGGCGCGGCGCTTCCTCTGGCCAAGAACGAGGTCAAGCGGGAGAACGAGCGCCAACTGCGCCAAGACCTCTGGATGATACGTGACGCCATCGACCGCTACAAAGATGCTGCCGATAAAGGCGCGTTCACTATCAAACTCGGCAGCGAGGGGTATCCTCCCGATCTCGACACTCTGGTCACTGGCGTGGACATTGCGGGCAAGAAACTGAAATTTATCCGCCGCATTCCGATCGATCCCATGACCGGCAAAGCCGAGTGGGGAATGCGCTCCATGCAGGACGAAAAAGACTCGAGTTCGTGGGGCGGGCAGAGTGTTTTCGACGTTTACACCAAGTCCGACCAAACCGCTTTGGACGGCACCAAGTACAAGGACTGGTAAAGAAAGACTGGTATGAGAGTCAGGTGCCGAGTGCGCGGGTCGAAACTCCAAGATCCTCACCGTCGCGGGATTCGTGGTTTCACCCTGATCGAGATGCTGGTGGTGATCACCATTATCATGATCTTGCTGGCCATCGCTATTCCGAATTACAGCCGCAACGTCCAGCTCTCGCGGGAAGCCAAATTGCATCAGAACCTGGCCACGCTCAATAAAGTTATTCAGGAATATTCGCTCGACAAGAAGAAAGCACCGGGGACGCTCGATGATCTGGTTACTGCCGGATATCTGAAGTTCATTCCCGACGACATCACCGGCAGCCCCAGCACCTGGGTGACGGAGCCGGAAGTCCAAGATGAAAACAACACGCCGTGGGACCCGAACAATCCCGGCATTTGCTGCGTGCATAGCGGCTCCGAAGAGAGTTCGCTCGAAGGCGGGCCCTATTCGAGTTGGACGCACTAGCGCAGCGCCCGCCAAAGAGGCGTCAAAGAGTCATGGGTCAAAGAGTCATTGGTTAAGAGATGAAGAGAAGAGGCGAACGTGGATTCACGCTGATCTCGATGATGCTCGTTATCAGCATCATGCTGATTCTGCTCGGCGTGGCCATGCCCATTTACAGCCGCAGCATGCTACGCGCCCGCGAAGACAATCTGCGCCGCAACCTGGAAACCATGAATCAGGCAATCTTTCAGTACACGCAGGACAAAAGCAAAGCCCCGCAGTCGCTCGACGATGTGCGCAGCGCCGGATACCTGAAGGAGATTCCCAAAGGCATCACCGATAGCGATACCTGGGTGACGGAGCCGGCCGACGGATCGATCATGTCGATCTACCAGAAAGATGCCGACGGCATCATCGGAGTTCACAGCAGCTCCACGCAGATCGGCAGTAATGGCACCGCGTATAACACCTGGTAGAAGCGGCTTTTGTTGGTCTCAACCAAGGCTCAGCCAGGTCTCAGGATAATCAACGGCAATTTTGTGAACCTCGCCCTTGATCACATCACCTTTGCTAACATCACTTCTGCTACATCACGGGGAGCGATTTCGCTCTCCTGACATCTGGAACCCA
>PMSZ01000147.1 GCA_003168235.1 Acidobacteriaceae bacterium | reverse complement strand
GCCGCCAGCAGCACCGCCGCCACACACGCCAGCGCCGCCAGCACCATCGGGATCTCGTGCGCATTGGTGCCAATCGCTTCCAGATCGTGCTTGTGGGCAAGAAAGGCATTCGACGTTCCCGTAAACGCTGCGTTCAGGTTCGCCGCCATCGCGTTGACTACATACTCCTGCCAAAGAAAGCTATGCCGGCGGCGGGTCCCGAAATCGGCCACAGCCAGCCCAGGAACGCCGCGCAACCGCTCAATCTTCCCCCACAATTTTGTTTTCGCCCGCGCATACAAAATGTCCAGACCAAACTCGCGCAGCTTCTTCAATCCCGCTCTCGTCTTCAACTCGTCGAGAATGGACAGCACATAGAGCTCCCACATCGTCGTCTCGGTCCAGAGGCCGTCGAAAGAAATATCAAACTGCCCATCCTTGACCGAAACTTCGTAGTCCGACAGCCGGAAATCCCGCTCCAGCCATTCAAGAAAAGCGGGCTCAAAGATCCCGCGCCGTCCATAAAAAGTGTTGCCTGCCAGCCATACCAGTTCCGACCGGCGAAACATCAGGCGGCGTGCGTGTTCCATCTGGCTGATCAGTTCCTCGCGGTGAAACATATCGGCCAGCCGCATCGAGCTCGTGCGATTGATGAGCGAGAACGAGACCTGCGTTTTCGGATAATGTTTCCAGATGAACTGCAGCATCAGCAGTTTGTAGAAATCCGTATCCAGCAGCGAACGGATGACCGGGTCGAGTTCAAAGTTGTGGTTATGTCCCCGCTCGGCGAAGTTGATGATCATCTTGGTTAATCTGTTATGTAATCTGGCGCCCGATCCTGGTGCTTGGTCCCGTGGCGATCTTCTATCCTCTATAACCACGCCGCGAAAAGCAACCCTGTGAACTAACGAGGTGCATCCGACCACGGCTCGACTGACTTTGAGATGCTAAACACGGTACTATCGAATCTTGCATGAGTCAGCCTCGGCCCCTCCATTCCGTCCGATCTCGCTCATCTTTATTTTCGTTTCCGTTCCTCCTCGGTTGGGCCAGCGTCGCGAGCCATGCAATGTCGGCATCGGCTGCGGCTCTGCCCGCCATGTTCCTACTGCGCTCCACCCCCCGGGAAGAGATTTATAACTTTCTCTGGGCGCTGGTCTTTGGCTTTGCCACGCTCAACATCTTGAGCCTCGGAGCGCGCCGCTTTGAAGAGCAAAAATCCGGCCTCAATTTCGGCGAAATCCTGGCCGTGCTCGTCGTCGTTGTGTCCATCGTTTTGCTCGCCTGGGAAATGCTCTACGTATTTCACATTCTGCCCATCCGCCTCACCCCCTCCTGACCCCCATCGGGACTTCGACTGCCGTATGCGGTATCATCGCCTGTGGCGAAACGCGAACCCCATCTGCACGATTCCAGTTTTGACGTGACCTGCCCCTGCTGCAGCGCGGTCATGAAGATCGATCCGGCCACGCACGGCATCATCGCCCACACCGCTCCGGTCAAGCCGAAGACCTTCAATGATATGGAAGAAGCTGCACGCGCTATGAAAGAGCAAGACAGCCGCCGCGATTCGATCTTCCGCCAATCGCTCGAAGCCCAAAAGCATGCCTCCGAACTGCTCGAGAAAAAATTCCAGGAAGCGGTGAAGAAAGCCAAAGAAACGCCAGACACCGGCCGTCCCATCCGCGATTTCGATCTGGATTGAGAACAACTTTCTGAGAACTGAGAACCGGGAACTGAGAACTCTTTCATGACACCTCTTCTTCTCGGCCACCGCGGCGCGCGATCTTCCCGGCAGATTCCCGAAAATACGTTGGCATCGTTCGAGCTCTGTTTGCAGCATGGCTGCGACGGCTTCGAATTTGACGTCCGCCAATCCGCCGACGGCCAAGCCGTAATCTGCCACGACCCAACCACGCGCGGAATGAAAATCGCGACGACCCCATCAGAAGAGTTAACCCTGCCCACCCTCGAACAAGTTCTGGAGAAGTTCTCCAGTCGCGCGTTTCTCGATATCGAATTGAAAGTCGCCGGCCTCGAACCGCAGACGCTCGCCGCGTTGCGCAACCATCCGCCGCAAAAAAACTACGTTGTGTCGTCGTTTCTCCCCGAAGTACTCACCGCCCTTCGCAATCTCGATCGCACAATCCCGCTGGGATTCCTTTGCGAGAATGCGGAGCAGCTTGCGAGTTGGCCCCATATCTCGTCCGAGTGGGTCATTCCTCATCACAAGCTGGCGGATCAGAGTTTGGTCGAACTGCTTCACGCCGCCGGCAAGAAAATCATGGTTTGGACCGTCAACCGCGCCGAGCAAATGCGCGACCTCGCAACCTGGGGCGGAGATGCCATCATCTCCGATCAAACCGAATTGATGGTTGCTTCCCTGCGCCAGTCTCATCACGACCATTGCTCCCCCCACCCGCGTCATTTAGATTGAACAGAATGTCCTCGACCGGTGAACGATTCGAGCGAGCAGTCCAGATCATGGCGCGGCTGCGCGCCCCCGGCGGATGCCCCTGGGACCGCGAACAGACCTTCGACACCATCAAGCCCTATACGCTCGAAGAAACCTACGAAGTCCTCGAAGCCATCGACAACCGCGATTGGCCCGAACTGACCGGCGAGCTCGGCGACCTGCTATTGCAGGTGTTGTTCTATTCGCAAATGGCGCGCGAGCAACGCCTTTTCTCGGTCGACGACGTGCTCGACCGCCTCTCCACCAAACTGGTCGACCGCCATCCCCACGTATTCGGAGACGTCAAAGCCGACACTCCCGCCGAAGTCCTGCGCAACTGGGAAGCGCTGAAGGCGATTGAGAAAGAGAAAGAGAAAGACAAGAAGAAGCGGCTCGGAGCCGACAAAGACGAGAGAGGCAAATCGGAAGAGCCACAGTCGGTCCTCGCCGGTGTCTCGTCGAAAATGCCCGCGCTGATCGAGGCGTATAAACTCAGTTCCCGCGCATCGCGCGTTGGATTCGACTGGCCGGAAATCGGCGGCCTCTTCGCCAAACTCGCCGAAGAAACTGCGGAATTGCAGGCAGAGTTAAAGTCCGCTCCTTCGCTGTCCATCAAACGCGAGAACGGCATCGCGGGTGCGGGAAAACCGCAAATCACGCAGGAGCAGTACGAGCGACTCGAAGATGAGGTCGGAGATCTGTTCTTCGTTCTCGTCAATATTGCCCGCTATCTGTCCCTCGATCCCGAGTCGGCGTTGCGAAAAACGAATCGCAAATTCAGACGCCGCTTTCAGTGGATGGAAGAACGACTCCGCGCCAGCGGCCGCGCGCCAGAGCAGGCCTCGGCGGACGAACTCGAATCATTATGGCAACAGGCGAAGCAGCAGGAAAGCCCGGCGAAGCAGAAGAGATGACCGGCGTAGCAGAAAAAAAGCCCGGCGTAGCGGCGGTGACGATCCGCAAGTGTGAAACGCTTGCGGAGATGCACGCCTGCTTCGCGCTGCAAAAAGAAGTTTGGAAGTTCGCCGACGCCGAACTGG
>PMSZ01000559.1 GCA_003168235.1 Acidobacteriaceae bacterium | reverse complement strand
ACATATACCGCCCGCACGGCTAAAGAAAAGAGCATGACCGCGACGATGAACCAGGGGGCGGACTTGCCTACGGCCTGCTCGGCGATGCCACAGGCGTAGAAGGCGGACGAGGCAAGGGCATTCAGCACGATGGCGGCGGCGCGCCAATAGGAAATGAAGGTGAGCATCACCGAGGTGGCGACGACGATGCGAACCCGGTTAGACGGCGAAGTGGGTGGGAGCGAGGCCATGTCGAGCTAGGAGCGGTTTTCTTCCTCCAACCCAAGAAGTAGCTTGAGATCTTCAATTCCGCTTAGCACGAGAACGACCGCAGAGCCAATGGCTCCGACGACGAACATGGTTTCGAGAATTCGCACCACAACGGTGACGATCAGCAGACCCATAAGGTGTTCATGGTATTTGAAACCGGGCACCTTGACCAATTTGAAATATTGGCGCGGCGACTTCTTGTAGAAGATTGAAGGCCTGCGCTCGGAGGCGGCCAAGCTGTCGTGAGACTTTGCTATGCTGGCGTGTGCGACGAATCTCTTCCAGCGCCTGGTTCCTAGCCGCGCTTTCAGCCGGGCTGCAAGTCGTTATCTTTCCGCTGCCGGGACTCTACTGGCTATCGTGGATTGCGGTGGCGCCGCTGCCGGTCGCGATCTTGCGGGCGCGACGTTCGGCGACGCTGCAACTGGAAGTCGAGGGTCAGGTGCGGTTGCTGCCCGCAACTCCGCTGCAGGGATTTCTGCTGGGCTACCTGTGCGGCATCCTCTGGTTTGCAGGAACTTGCTACTGGATCTTTGACACGATGCACCGGTATGGCGGGCTGCCTGTTCCGGTGGCGGCGCTGGCGCTGTTGTTGTTCTGCTTGTATGTGGGGCTCTATCACGGGCTGTTTGGAATGCTGCTGGCGCTGGTGGCGGGAGCGGGCGGTCCTGCTGGCCTAAAACCTGCGGAGTCGGGGGCGGCGATTCGACGCGCGCTGGCGGCGGCTCCATTTCTTTGGGTGGCGGTAGAACTGGCGCGGACGCGGATCACGGCATTTCCGTGGGAGCTGTTGGGATATTCGCAGACGGGAAATTTTGGGCTCACGCGGATTGCGAGTCTGGTCGGCGTTTACGGGCTGTCGTTTGAGATTGTGCTGGTGAACAGCGTGTTCGCGGCGGCGTTTCTAGGACCGCGCGCGCGAAGGAAGTTGTTGCTGGTGGCGGCGTGCGGCGCGGCGGTGATTCTGCAGGCGGGGCAATTGCTGGTACCGCCTCCGGTGCCGGCGGATCGGAACGCGCTGCTGGTGCAACCGAATGTCCCGATTCTTGAGGGCGCGGTGTGGACGAGAGAATATTTTCAAGACACTTTGCGAGACTTAACCGCGCTGAGTTTGCATCCGCCGGGAGAGATGAAAGATTCTCGACGGCCTGACTTGATCGTATGGCCGGAATCGCCATCGCCGTTTTATACGAACGATCCTTTATTTCGAGGTGCGGTTAGCGCGCTGGCGAAGCAGTCGGGAAGCTGGGTGGTGGCGGGTTCGATTGGAATTAAACCGGCGATGCATAGCGGCGGCGAGGCGTCGCAGATCTTCAACTCCGCCGCGATGGTGAATCCAGAGGGCGAGTGGGTGGGACGGTATGACAAGGTGCATCTGGTGCCGTTCGGCGAGTACTTGCCGTTTCCGCAGCTGTTTGCTTTTGCCGGAGGTCTGACGAAGGAGGTTGGAGAATTTCAGCGCGGGGCATCGCACGCTCCGCTGGACGCGGGAAACGAACGGGTGGGAATTTTTATCTGCTATGAATCGATTTTTCCCGACGAAGTGCGGCAGGGGCCGCTCGAGGGAGCGCAAGTGCTGCTGAATATTTCGAATGACGGCTGGTACGGCGACAGCGGCGCGTGGGCGCAGCATTTGCAGCAGACACAAATGCGGGCGATTGAGAACGACCGGTGGCTGTTGGCGGGAACGAATACGGGGATGACGGCGTCGATTGATCCTTATGGGAGGATTGTGGCGGCGACTCCGCGGAAAGTGCGGACTGCGCTGGACGCGCCTTATGCGCTGCGGGAGGGAACCACTTTCTACACGCGGCATGGGGATTGGTTCGCATATCTGTGTGCGATAATTTCGGTGGGGGCAGTGGTGATGCGGTTTGTGTTTCAAGATGGTCGTTAGTCGATGGTCGTTCGTCGTTAGCAAGAGACTCGCGAACGACGAGCGACTAACGACTAACCGAAAAAGACATGCCGGGTGATACGCAATGCCAGATGAACTGGAACAGCAATACACTTCATTAAAGACCAAGGTCCACGATCTGCGGGAGTATCTTTGACGCGGACAAGCTGCGCCAGCAGTTTGCCGAGATCGAAAAGCAGGCGGCGGATCCGAATCTGTGGTCGAATCCTGAAAAATCTCAGCAGGTGATGCGCGAACGGAAGCGCCTGGAAAGCATGTTGTCGCTGGAGGGGGATTTGGCGCGCCGTACCGACGACATCGCTACCTATTTCGATTTGGCCGGTGAAGGCGAGAACGTTGCGGCTGACTTGCAGCGCGATTTGGAGTCGCTGCGGGAGTTGGTGGATCGGGTAGAAACCGAGACGCTGCTTTCGGGGCCGAACGATGGGCTGAATGCGATTGTGACCATTCATCCGGGGGCGGGCGGGACGGAGTCGCAGGACTGGGCCGAGATGCTGCTGCGCATGTATCTGCGCTGGGCGGAGCGGCAGAACTTCAAGACCGAGATGTACGACTACCAGCCGGGGGAGGAAGCGGGAATCAAGTCGGCGACATTTTCGGTGATTGGGCAATATGCGTTCGGCTATCTGACGAGCGAGATTGGAGTGCACCGGCTGGTGCGGATTTCTCCTTTCGATCAGGCGAAACGGCGGCATACGTCGTTTGCCAGCGTGTATGTTTCTCCGGAGATTGATGACAGCATTGAGGTGAATATCAAGCCGGACGACATTCGGATTGACACTTACCGCTCGAGCGGCAAGGGCGGACAGCATGTGAATACGACCGATTCGGCAGTGCGGATTACGCATATCCCGACGGGTCTGGTGGCGAATTGCCAAAATGAACGCTCGCAGCATAAGAACAAAGAGAAGGCGATGAGCATGCTGCGCTCGAAGATCTACGAATACGAGTTGGAGAAAAAGCGCGAGGTCACGAAAAAGATTGAAGATTCGAAACTTGATATCGATTTCGGATCACAGATCCGGTCGTATGTGTTGCAACCGTATCGGATGATCAAGGACCACCGCACGAAGCTGGAGATTGGGGATGTGGACCGGGTGCTGGATGGAGATTTGCGTCCGTTGATGCAGGCTTATTTGAGGTTGCGGAGAGAAGAGAAGAAGGCGTAAGGGCACGGCAGCGTAATCGCGATGAAAAAGAAAATTCCGCTGAAGCCGCCTAAGCTTGGACTCCGCTTGCAGCGGGCGTTTCGCTATGCGGCGGAGAAACATGCGGGGCAGACGCGAAAGCAGACGGCGGTGCCTTATCTGTCGCATCTGATGGCGGTGGCGTCGCTGGTGCTGGAAGCGGGTGGGGACGAAGACATGGCGATTGCGGCTTTGCTGCACGATGTGGTGGAGGATTGCGGAGGCATGCCGCGGCTGCGCGAAGTCCGCGGGCAGTTTGGGGCGCGGGTGGCGAAGATTGTGGAGGGCTGCACGGATTCATTCGGCGAACCGAAGGCGGAGTGGGTAGAACGGAAGAGAGATTATCTACGCGAATTGAAGCATGCCGATGCGGAGACACGGCTAGTTTCGGCATCGGACAAGCTCCACAACGTGCGGACGATTCTGGCGGATTACCGGCGGGACGGGGAATCGATCTGGGAGCGATTTACGGGAAGGAAAGAAGGCACGCTTTGGTACTATCGCGCGTTAAGCGACGAGTACCAGCGGCGGGGTTCGAACCGAAATACGCGCGAGCTTGAAATTGCGGTCGCGCAGTTAGAGTCGGCAGTGGCAAGAGAGCAAGGTCGTCAACGTAAGGGCGGCAATAAGAAAGCCAAAGCCATCGGAAGTTCAGGGAGATGAACTATGCCGCGAATGATTGAAATGATTCGCACTTCGCAGGTTCCGTCGCATCTGATGCAATCGGCGGCGCGCGGATCGCTCTCTGTGACGCCGGGCGAGATGATTGAGATCTTGGTTTATCTTGCGCTGCATCACAAATTGTTTGGCGAACAGGCGCGGCTTACGCTGGCGGGATGGGACGAAAAAGCCAGCCTGACGGCCGCCAGCGATCCGAAGACGAGCGCCGAGGTCCTGGAGTATTTCGTTGCGCTGGAGAACCTGCGAACTTGTCTGCTGCCGGTGTTGGCGGAGAATCCGTCGGTGGCCGAAGAATCGTTGCAGAAGCTTGCGATTTCTGGAGCGCGGCCGGTGGTCGAAGTTTTGTTGGCGAGCGCGCGGGTGAGGGGCTCGGCGCGGCTGTTGCAGGCTTTGCAGACGAATGGCAACCTGCGTCCGAATGAGATTGCTGCGATTGGGAAAGAGCTGGCGGACGTGGGGGCGAGTCCGGAAGCGGTGCAGGCGGAAACCGAGGCACCGGATGAAGCCGTGGAAAGCGCAGTCGTCAAGTTTATGGAAGAGAATGCGGCGGAGTTGGCGGCGGAAGCCGACAAACCTTTCCACGCACTGGGAATCGGGGCCGAGGACATGATCGGAGCCGCGACGGCCGCAGCGAGCGCAGGGCCGCAGGCTTCGGCGGAGGGGGCGAGTGCGGGCGCGGCAAAAGATGCGGCAACGGTCGAGCCGCCGAAGGTGGGGGAGAACGCGCCGGCCGCAGCGGGACATCTTCCGGCAACCACGACGGCAACTGCAGCGGCGAGCACGGCGGCAACCGCGGCTGCACGGGCGAAGAAGCATCCGGTTCCTGCGCATGAGGAACGGCGTGACAGTACGCTGCAGAAAATTTCCAAGCTCGACATCCGAGGGCGGATTGGGCTGGCGATGCGCGGCAACAAGGAGGACCGGTCAATTTTGATTCGCGACTCCACGAAGCTGGTGTCGCTGGCGGTGCTCGACTCTCCGAAACTTTCTGACGCGGAAGTGGAAAAATTTGCCTTGCAGAAAAACGTGCTGGAGGCGGTACTGCGGGCAATCCCGATGAAACGGAAGTTCGCGAAGAATTACGCCATCATGCGGAACCTGGTTTTTAATCCGCGCACTCCACTCGATGTGTCGCTTGGGTTGATGAAGAACCTGCTGGTCGGCGACCTGAGGAACCTGTCGGGCAATAAGGAAGTTTCCGATACGGTCCGCAAGCTGGCACTGCGAATGTTTAAGCAGAAGATGGAGAAGAAAAACTAAGAGCAGTACCCAGTAGCCAGTAGCCAGTATCCGGTAACTCATACTGATTGGACTGGGGAGACGGTTCTTGCCGCAATCGGATCCTATTTACGATCTGTTATCGGGAGCGAAGACGATCGCAGTGGTCGGGTTATCGGAGAGCCCGATGCGGCCGAGTCACGGCGTTTCAGCGTATATGCAGGCGGCGGGGTACAGGATTATTCCGGTGAATCCGCTGATTGCGGAGGCGCTGGGAGAAAAAGCTTATCCGTCGTTGCTCGAAATTCCGCTCGAATTGCGGAAGAAAATCGATCTGGTGGATGTGTTCCGGCGGTCCCAGTATGTGGATGAGATCGTGGAGCAGGCGATTCAACTGAAGATTTCGGCGATCTGGCTGCAGGAAGATGTGATCAACGAAGCTGCGGCGGAGAAGGCACGCAAGGCTGGAATCTTTGTGGTGATGGATCGCTGCGTTTTAAAAGAGCACAGAGCGCGATTTGGATAGCGAGCAGCAATCCTCTCTTCTGGCTCTTCTAGGCGTTGTTGCCGGGGCGCGATTCAGTTTCTCGCGCGCTTACCAGGATTACCGTGGCATCGTCGCGCAGGCCGCATCCATTTGAAAATCTTTTGACATCGGCGAGCAGGCTCTTGGGGGTAACTTCGGGAGACTGCATCTGAGCGAGCAGCCGTTCTGCGCCGTATTCTTCGCCGGTATCGAGATCGGCCTCGGTGATTCCGTCGGAATAAAAGGCGATGCGCGAGTGGTCACCGAGAGTGACTTCGGTCTCGGAGAATTTGCTGGCGGAAAGTCCTAAGGGCAAGCCGTGCTCGTGAGTGATCCAGCGGTGGCCGGAAGGCTCGACCAACAAAGGCGACAGGTGGCCGGCATTGGCGACACGGAGAATGCGGCTGGAGGGGTCGAGTTCGGCATAGACCATGGTGACGAAGCGTCCATCGGGGAAATCCTCGATCATCATGTTGTTGAGGCGGGTCAGGACTTCGGCCGGTCCAGAACCGATTTGCGCCAGCGAACGCAACATGCCGCGGGTAGCGGACATGAGTAGAGCGGCGGCGGTGCCTTTGCCGGAAACGTCGGCGAGAACCAGGCCCCAGCAGCCGCCAGCGAGGGGAATAAAGTCATACCAATCGCCGCCGACGGAGCCAGCCGAAATGGAAAGCCCGGAGACGCGGAAACCCGGAATCAAAGGCGAGGTTCGCGGCAACAAGGCCTGCTGAATGATGCGGGCTTCGTCGGCTTCACGGCTCATGCGCTGGCGCTGTTCGCGCTCATTGGCAAAGCGGCGGGCGTTGTGCACGGCGACGGCTACGTGCGAGCAGAGTCCCTGAAGCAGACGGACCTGATCGGGGCAGAAAGCATCGAGATCATGATGGGAAGCGATGAAGACACCGACGAGTTCGTCATCCACCTGAAGGGGAATGGCGATTTCAGAAAGTGTCGTGGGCTCGCAGGCAATGTAATAAGGATCGACACGAACATCGGGCGCGTAGTGCACTTTGCGGGTGGCGGCGACATGGCCGGCCATACCTTCTTTCCCGACTTGCAGGCGATGGCCTTTGGCGAAGACGGCGCATCCGATGCATCCTCGAGCGGCCGCCATCACGAGTTCGCTCTGCTCGGCGTGGTGAAGATAGAGGCTGATTTCGACGTTGCCGATCGAGGTCGCAACTTCGTCAACGATTCGGGGGACGAGTTCTTCGAGGTCGAGGGTGGAGGTAATCCGATGCGCGAATTTTTGCAGGCGTATCAGTTCCGCGAGCTTTTGCGTGGATGACTCAGGAGCAGGGGGACTGGAAAAACCGAATTCCGTGAGCGGAGACGTAGCCACGAGAAAACCCTCCTGGGTGGGTTGGAAACTGTCTTATAAGATGTGAAGAATCAGGATTCAGATTCTCTTTTTGTTCGATTAGATGGGGGCCTGGTTGGCCGGTCTGACGGCGGATGCTTGAGCCGATTGATTTCTTCCAGGCGCTCGCGGATTCGCTTCTCAACTCCTTCATTCGTCGGATGATAGTACTGGCGGTCGCGCAGGCTGTCGGGCAGGCACTGCATGTTCGCGACCTTGTTTTCGGCGTCGTGGGCGTATTGATAGTCCTTGCCGTAACCGATTGCTTTCATCAGGCTGGTGGGCGCGTTGCGCAGGTGCAGGGGGACGGGCTCGGCGGCGGTTTGTTCTACATCCTGAACGACGGCTCCGTAGGCGGTGTAGAGCGCGTTTGATTTTGGGGCGACCGAGAGATAGACGACGGCTTGCGCCAAGGCGAGATTGCCTTCGGGCATGCCAATGAAATCGACGGCGTCGCGGGCGGCCATGCACAAGGCGAGAGCGTTCGGCTCAGCGAGGCCGATGTCTTCGACGGCCATGCGGATGACGCGGCGGGCGAGGTACATGGGGTCTTCGCCGGCTGCGAACATGCGGCCGAGCCAGTAGAG
>PMSZ01000228.1 GCA_003168235.1 Acidobacteriaceae bacterium | reverse complement strand
AAAACTGCGCGGTCGGCTGGTTGTCTTCGCGCGTCCACGATTTTCCCCCGTCGAGGCTGACGGTAACGCCACCATCGTCCGAGGCAATCATGCGCTTCGTGTTCTTCGGATCGATCCACAGCCCGTGATTGTCGCCGTGCGGAACTTTCACCTTGTTGAAGTTGCGCCCGCCATCGGTTGACTTGAAGAACTCGACATCGGCGACGTACACCGTGTTCGCGTCCTGCGGATCGGCAATCACGTGCATGTAATACCACGGGCGCTGCAAGAGCCCGTGACTGCCGTTGACCAACTCCCACGAGTCGCCGCCGTCGTCGGAACGGTAAAGTCCGCCCTCTTTCGCTTCGATCAGCGCGTAAACGCGTTCGGAGTTCGCCGCCACGGCGACACCCACGCGGCCGTATGGCGGCTTCGGAAGCCCGTGCTCCTCGAGCTTCTTCCACGTTGCGCCTGCATCAGTCGAGCGATACAACCCGCTGCCCGGCCCGCCGCTGGAGAGCGTCCACGGCGCGCGTCGTGTTTCCCAGAGCGTGGCAAATAAAATGTTGGAATTCTGCGGATCGAATGCGACATCGACCGCACCCGTATTTTCGTCTTTGTAAAGGACTTTCTCCCAGCTCTTGCCGCCATCGAGCGAGCGAAAAACGCCGCGTTCCGCGTTCGCTCCATAAGGATGGCCGAGCGCGGCCACGAAAACGATGTCTGAATTACGCGGGTTCACGATCACTTTACCGATCGCACGGGTGTCTTTCAGCCCGACGTTCTTCCAGGATTTTCCCGCGTCCATCGACTTCCACACGCCGTCGCCTTGCGCGATGTTGCCGCGAAGACAGGCCTCGCCCGTGCCAACGTAAATCACATTTGGATCGGACACCGCGACCGCGATGCTGCCAATGGATGGCGATCCGTCGTGGTCAAAGATCGGAGACCAGGTGTTCGCGCCATCGGTCGACTTCCATACTCCACCGCCGGTCGCGCCGAAATAGTAAGTACTGGGGTCGCCGGGGATTCCAGCCGCGGTCAGAGATCGTCCTCCGCGAAACGGGCCGACTAACCGGTAGCTCATGCCCTTGAACAGCGGATCGCCCAGGTTCTTTTCGTCTTTGTCTTCCGTCGCCGACGCCACAGGCTCCGCAGGCGCGTTCTTTTGCCCGGCTTCCAGTTTGCGCGTGGGCTCCTTTTGCTGAGAAAAAGTCGTAGCTGAAAACAGAACGAGAAAGACAAACAAGACGAAGCTGACACGCGCTTTTTGCATCATGAATCTCACTGGCCCCGGGAAAGAATTTTGGTCGCAGTCAATGTTAATGCCGGAAGCGCGAAACGCACAAACTCAGGCGCCCTGAACAACGTACCCGCGTAGTCAACAGGGCGAAGAACGAAACCTTGCTCCATTTGTGCTGCTGCCGCCTAAAATGTTTCAAACATTTCCTTAGCTTTTTGATTTGAAACAAAAGTTGCCGGAATGCAACGACAGTTCACATCCAACGACGTGATCGCCCTTACCGCAATCACCGCCCGCCAGCTTCAGTGGTGGGACGAGCGCGGAATCGTGTCGCCAGATCGCAAAGGACATCGCCGCATTTACACCTGGGAGCAACTGGTTACCGTGTCCGTGATCTGCCAGCTCCGCCGCCGCGGGTTTTCTCTGCAGCGCATGCGCAAGGTGATTTCGTTCCTGCAGCGCGAATTTGGCACCAACCTGGCGGCTGCGGTTCGCGCATCTTCGGAGTATCACCTGCTCAGCGACGGCACCCATCTCTATCTACGTACCTCCGCGCGGCAGGTTTTGGACCTGTTAAAAAACTCGCGCCAGCCGATGTTCGATATATGCCTGAGCGACGAAGTGCGCCGCGTCCGGGCCGAAATCGCCCAGGCAAAAACGCAGGCGCGCAAGAAATCCGCAAGTTCGGTACGGATTCGCTCTTTGCGGCGAAGCCGTACTGCGTAAGACCGGAGTGCATAAGAGATGAGCGTTAACCAAGCGCAATCGAAAGGCGGGGAGGCATGATGATCGGTGAATTAAGCATTATCAACGAGTGGATTCCCGAGCAGATGGAACCCGGCACCGTGTTCGTACTGGAGAACGCGGGCGAAGTTGGAGAAAAAGANNAAGGATGAAGAAATCACGCCGCGAAAACCGTTCTAGCCTCTCGACGCCTGGCTTGCCGCGCCCCTAGCGCGAATTTCTTTCTGTCGCCAGTTTCACCGGCACCTGCTCCACAATCTCTATATCGAATCCTTCCAGACCCGCCACCCGCCGCGGATGATTCGTCAGCAGCCGGATACGCTCCAGATTCAGGTCGGAGAGAATCTGCGCTCCCAGCCCGATCTCGCGTTGAATCTTGCGCTCATTCTCGGGGAGCGACGGCATTCGTCGCTCATGATGAAAAGTCAGAAACGCCTGCTCGCCAATTTTTTCCGCCGAAAAACCTTTGGAAGTCGTGTGCAGGTAAATCAGCGCCCCTCGTCCCTCTTCGGCGATTCTCGCGAGCGACGCTTCGAGCGTCTGGTTGCAGTCGCATCCGGTCGCGCCAAAAACGTCGCCCACCAGGCAGTGCGCGTGCATACGCACCAGCACCGGAGACGACGAGTCGCTGATATCGCCGCGGATCAACGCCATGTGCGTTTCGCCGCCATCGACTTCGCTCGCATAGGCGATCAGCCGGAATTCTCCGTGTTTCGTGTCCACCATCGCCTCGCCAACGCGATGCACATAACGTTCATGCTGCATACGGTAGCGGATCAACTCCGCTACCGTCAGCATTTTCATTTCGTGCGTGCGGCAAAACTCAATCAGGTCAGGCACTCGCGCCATGGTGCCGTCGTCTTTCATGATTTCGCAGATAATCCCCGCCGGAACCATGCCCGCCAGCCGCGCCAGATCGACCGAAGCTTCCGTCTGTCCCGCCCGCACCAGCACTCCACCTTTACGCGCCCGCAGCGGGAACATATGCCCCGGCCGCGCCAGGTCCGACGGTCGCGTAGCAGGATCGATCGCCACTTTAATGGTATGCGCGCGATCATGCGCCGAGATTCCCGTCGTTACCCCCACCCGCGCGTCAATCGCCTCGCAAAAAGCCGTCCCGTATTGCGACGTGTTCTCGCTGGTCATGGGACCGATGCGCAGATGATCCAGGCGTTCCTCGGTCATCGCCAGGCACACCAGCCCGCGTCCGAACTTGGCCATGAAGTTGATCGCTTCAGGAGTGACCTTCTCGGCGGCCAGCGTCAGATCG